>JAQSWE010000065.1 GCA_029266795.1 Alphaproteobacteria bacterium
CGCTGCGGGGCGCAGGCTGATTTTCTTTGCGAATGTCTGCCATTTTGCTTCTCCTCTTGCCGGTGGTTGGTTTAAATTTCAAAGTGAAGAGACAAAAACGTTATGAAAGACCGGCTTTAAACGTCCTTGCCTCTTCATTAGGCCAACAGGCTGCCGGCGATAACGTTCCAAACAAAATTTCCAGCGTTTTCAGTTAATTATCGTGACAAAAAGGGAAAAGGCCGGGAAGCATTGCGCCCCCGGCCTTCCTTTTCACGAGAATACGTCGGTAGGACGTATTCTCACGAAACCTTACTGCTTGGTGCCGCAGCCAGTCGAGCAGGAACCGGAATCCTTGCCTGCCGTGCCGGACACTTCGCTATCGCGGCCGGTGGGATGCTTCGTTTCGATGTTGAATTCATCCTGACCGATTTTCGAGGTGGATTTTGCGGGTGCTTGGGGTTGTTTGTTTTCCATGACTAATTATCCTTCATTTGTTGTTTTGTATTTGCTTGTGTTTAGCAAACATCCAGCGCGTTTCTTGGTTCCGCGAGGTTAAGTGGAGAGGATAGAAGGATTTTTTGATGGCATCGAAAAATGCCGCTACCCTCTCGCGGCAAGCCAACAGAGTTATCCGTGAAGGGTTCCGAAATTTTTGAACGGCAGGATTTTTAAGGATAATCGCAAGAGTCGGAAGTGACGCTCATAAATGAACGCTCGCCCGCCGCGATCGTGAAGCGGTATTCCTTGTTGCCGACAACCAGCGAATGCTGGACGGGCAAGAGGCCGTCCTTCACGGTTTTCTTGCCGCCGATTTCGGTGAAAGTGATCTGCACCTTTTTGCCGGGGTCATACCACGCTTCCGGCGCGCCGGCGGCGTTGACCGATGCCTGCCCGTCGCCCGCGACCGTCACAACACCGTTGCCGAAGGCAACCGCACCCTGCGGACCGCTATAGACGGGTGTCTTCACGACAAATCTTTTCACGACAGGTTCCGTGCAGTTTTTCGGCGGGCGCGCGGCGTCGATCAGAAAGGCGAGACGCTCCGGCTTAATGCCGGAATCAAGCTGCTTTTTCACGAGGTCGGTGAGCTGCTTGAAAACGCCCTGCGGCACTTCCTGCTTGTATTTTTCTTCCAGCTGCTGGTAGCGCACCTGCGTCGACTGAACGTCGGAGTGCAGCTTGGTGATGACCTGATCCAATCCTGCGCGTTCTTCCTGCAGCTTAGTCGCCTGTTCCTTGAAGGCGAGCTGGCTGGTGCGCTCTTTCTCGCCGCCCCACCAGTAGCAGGTCGCGCAAAGCACGGCGATAAAAAAGATCACCATGCCAATGCGGCGGTTGCGCTGCGCGTTCTTGCGGCGCGAACGGCGCCCGCCAAATTCATGCGTCATAAAATTCATGTCATCACTCCTCTTCGCTGCCTTTTGTCAGGCGTATGCCGGGCGCGCTGAACTCGCCCAGATTTTTCAGTCCCACGCGCATCATCAGCACCGTGCCGTTTTCCCCCGATGCCTCGCTGATCAGGCTGCGCGCGCCCTGAAGGGAAAAAGAAAAGCATTCATCGGCATAGTTGATGCCGAGTGCGGCTTTGCGCAGGCCGGGTTCCTCGCCCATATCGACCAGCGCCCCCGCATTCAGCCACCAGTTGGGGCGAAAGCTGTAGGTGCCGTCGAGCAGCGCCTGCTGGCGGGACTCAGTGAAGCCCGTGCCCGCCGTGGGGTCAATGAAAATATATTTTCCATTCACGGAAACCATGTCGTTGCCCGCATGCGCCTGGAATTCGTGGCGGTGGATCACAAGGTTGCGGTTATCCATCTGGAAGCGGTAATCGCCGCTTAAGTATTTCGAGACGCTGGCATTGATCTGGCCGACAACATCCGACGATTTGTCTTCGAGCCCCGAGCCATTGGGGAAAATGAGGTCCTCGTCGAGGCGATAGCTCTGGCCGAGGAAAATTTTTCCGTAGCGGCCGTTGTCGCCGTAAAGGCCCGCGCGAATGCCGTAATTGACGCGCGCGCCGTCTTCCACGCGGTCGATGCCGGGAAAGCGGTTGGGCGAGAACAGGTTGTTGGTATCGAGCTGGATATCGATGCTGTCTTCGTTCGGGATGTCGAGCGGCGTGTCGTCCGTCTGCGGGCTGGCGCTGATGCCGATCTGCGGCTCGATCATCACTTGCGCTTTTTCGACGCGGCGTACCATGGGATAGGAAAGATCGGCGCTCGCAACAGCCATGCCGCGCGCTTCCTGTGTGCTGCTCTCGAGCGCTGGGTTGAGGAGGGCGGCGGCGCTGTCCTGCACGGCGTAGAAATCACCACGTCCGGAAATATTCACGCGCGTGACGAAACCCTGCCTTGATACATCGCGGCGCTCCCAGCCGATATCGGCGGAGCCGCGCTGTACGTCCTGATCGCTGCCGGAGCGGCGCAGTTCCAGCGTCGACAGCCCCGCCGTCCAGCGTCCGCCGAACAGCTTGCCCGGTTCGCCGAAGCTGCGGTGGTCGAGGCTCGGCAGAATATCCGGCTGATCGGGGCGCAGGCCGAGGCGTACGTCCTGAAAGTTGAAAGCGGAAATGTTGGTATAATCGCGACCCGAAAAACGCTCGGCATAGGCGCGGCTTTCCAGCACGTCCTGATGGGTGATGTCGTAGAGGCGCAGGTATTCCTTGTCGGATGCACGCTCGATGTTAAAACCCGCACGCCACTTCTCGTCGATCTCGTAAAGGCCTGTGCCGAACAGGTGGCCGCGCAGACGGTCCTCCTCAACGCGCCCGTCTTCTTCATGACGGTCGGAATTCACGATGCTGCCGTCCAGCTGAATGCGGCCATGCTCGAAGCGCTTGCGTACCTCGCCTATTACCAGCACGCCCGCCTGTGTCGTCGGACGCACGCGCAAGGTGGCGTCGACATCGGGACGGATATCGCCAAAGTAATAGCCTGCTTCCGCATGCGCGCCCTGCTCGCTGCTATAGCCGTAGGACGGGCGCAGGAAACCGCTCTTGCGCTTTACCGACGGGTCGGCATGGCTGAAGATGGGCGCGAAGGCGAGCGGCACGCCCGCGAATTCGAGGCGCGCGTTTTTGTACTTCACCGAATGGTCTTTTTCATCGTGGATGACCTTGTCGGCCTTGATCTGCCACAAGGGCTTCGGGTCGGTCTCGCAAACTTTGCAAGGCGTATAGGACGCGTCAGTCAGCGTCATCTTGGTGCCGTTTTCTCGACGGGCTTCGGCGGCCGTAAAGCGCGAGCCATCGGCCAGCAGCGACAGCAAGCTATGGACGAAGCCGTCCTTCATGCTTTTATTCAGCGACACATATTCGGCGAAGCTGACATTGCCCTCGTCATCCAGCAGCGAGACGTTGCCGATGGCTTCCACCGTATCGGTATCGAGGTGATAAACCATCTTGTCGGCGCGCAGGATCTGGTTGCCCTGCACCAATTCCACATCGCCCTGCGCGGTGACGGTTTGCTTTTGCTCGTCATGCGACAATGATTTTGAATTGAATTTGACCGGCAGGTCGCTGGGTTTCACTTCCTGCGCCGCAACAGCGGTCACGCCCAGCATCAGGAAAATGCCGAGCATCGCCACGCGCTGCGCGACGGACTTACCCAAAGATTTAAGGCATGGTTGTGACAAAACCCTGTCCCGGCTTGTTATGAAGAATAGCTCCGGTTTAACGGCTTATTTTCCTGAAAAATCAGGGAGGTGTCAACCGCTCAGGTCATTTTCTGAGGAAGGACGGCACGTCATCGCCAAAGCCGCCATCATTTTGCTCGGGCTTCTCCGGCTTGTCGGCTTCAATTTCGATATTGTCGACATGGCGGTGGCGGTGGTTCTGTTTTTCGTGCCGGTTGTGGTGACGCTCGCGCTGGCGCACGGCGGGGGCCGGCCGGTCGCGCTCGGGCGGCGGCGGCGGTGCTTTACCCACATCCACTTCCAGCACTTCGATCTTCTTGCCGATCAGCTTTTCGATGATACGCAGCGATTTATCATCCATCGCGGTCGCAAGCGTAAAGGCGCGGCCCTTCAGGCCGGCGCGGCCTGTGCGGCCGATGCGGTGGACGTAATCTTCCGGATGGTTCGGCACGTCCCAGTTGAACCCGTGGGATACCGCCTGCACATCGAGGCCGCGCGCGGCGACGTCGGAGCAGACGAGGACTTGCGTCGTGCCGGCCTTGAATGCGTTCAGCGCTTCCGTGCGCTCGCTCTGTTCCATGTCGCCATGCAGTGCATCAGCCTTGATGCCTTTCGACTTCATGAAGCGGCGCACTTCCTCGATATCGCGCTTGCGGTTGCAGAACACGAAAGCGTTCTTGATGCCTTCGGATTCATACAGCTTGAAGAAAGCGGCCTGTTTTTGCTTGAAATGCGGCACATGCACGACAAACGCCTCGACATTGATCGCGGTCGATGCGGGTGGCGAAATGGTGATGATTTTCGGGTTGCTGAGGAATTTGTCGGCAAGGCGCTTGATTTCCGGCGGCATGGTTGCCGAGAAAAACAGCGTCTGGCGGATCGGGGGCAGCAGCGACACGATCTTTTCAAGATCGGGAATGAAGCCCATATCCATCATGCGGTCGGCTTCGTCGATGACGAGGATTTTAATATCGGCGAGCAAAATCTTGCCGCGCTCGAACAGGTCGAGGAGACGTCCGGGGGTTGCGATCAGCACGTCGATGCCCTTGTCGAGCAGGCGGATCTGTTCATCCATCGAGGTGCCACCGACGATCAGCGCCTTGGTCAGCGTCTGGTATTTGCCGTACTTGTCGAAATTTTCCGCCGTCTGCATCGCGAGTTCGCGCGTGGGGGAGAGAATGAGCGAGCGCGGCATGCGCGCTTTCGCGCGGCCACCGGCCAGCGCATCGATCATCGGAATGGTGAAGGCACCTGTCTTGCCCGTGCCCGTTTGCGCAAGGCCGAGGACGTCGCGGCACATCTGGATCGCGGGGATGGATTGTTCCTGAATGGGTGTCGGGTTCTTGTATCCGGCTTCTTCAACAGCCCTGAGAACCTGATCGCTGAGACCTAAGTCTTTAAATTCCATAATATCGCTTTTCGCTGTCTATTTACCGTATTTTTCGCAGATTTTGAGCCCTGAATACATTGTGCATACGCTGCTTTCAATGTAGTTTACAAGCATTATTTCATATTTACGACCGAGGAGCCAGCCATGGCGAAGCCCCATCCGCAGATGACAACGGATTCAACTCCGGTTGCCAATCTTCCCGTACGACTGCCCGTCCCCGCCAACAAGGGCCATGCCCATGAGCGCAACCCCGGCACCGACCTCAACCTCGACTGGATCGACGGCATCAACGTTAACCTTTCTGCTGTCGAGCGCCGCACCTCCACCCTTCTGGGCCGCCGCACGGTCAAGAAACAGTGGCAGGCCGCATGGCTGCTGAAGGCCGTTGCCTGCATGGATTTGACCACGCTGTCGGGCGACGACACCCCCGGCCGCGTGAAACGCCTCTGCGCCAAGGCGCGCAAGCCGCTGCGTGATGACCTCGTCGAAGGCTTGGGCATCGAGAAGCTGAACCTGACGACGGGTGCCGTCTGCGTTTATCATGAAATGGTGCCGACGGCAGTGAAGGAACTGCAGGGCACGAATATCCCCGTGGCTGCGGTCGCGGCGGGTTTCCCGCACGGCCTCTCCCCGCTGAAACAGCGCCTCGAAGAAATCCGCGCTTCGGTCGCGGAAGGCGCGAAAGAAATCGACATCGTCATCACCCGCGGCCATGTGCTGACCGGCAACTGGCAGGCGCTCTATGACGAAGTGAAACAGATGCGCGAAGCCTGCGGCGAAGCGCACCTTAAATCCATCCTCGCGACCGGCGAGCTGGCGACCATGCGCAACGTGGCGAAAGCCTCGATGGTCGCGATGATGGCGGGCTCCGACTTCATCAAGACCTCGACGGGCAAGGAAGCGGTTAACGCAAACCTGAACGTCACGATGGTCATGATCCGCATGATCCGCGAATTCGAAGAGCAAACCGGCTACAAGATCGGCTACAAGCCCGCAGGCGGCATCGCACATGCCAAAGACGTCATGAATTATCAGTTCATCATGAAGGAAGAACTGGGCAACCCATGGCTGCAGCCCGACCTGTTCCGCGTCGGCGCGTCGTCGCTGCTCGCCGATATCGAACGCCAGCTGGAGCATTATCTCACAGGCCGCTACTCGGCGAACAACCGCCATCCGGTGGGCTAGATCATGGCAAAGCCCAAAAAAGAATTTAACGATAAAGCCCTTCTGAAAGCCCTGAAAGCCGCACGCGAAGCAGACCCAAACTGGGAAAAAGCGCGCGAAGCATTCATCAAGGCCGAAGTCGAATTCGGCAAAGACGATCCGTGCGAAGGCGTCCCATTCGTCGAGACGAAATTTACCCGCCCCAAGAGGAGCAAATAACAATGTCCGCAAAAGTCGCAGAAATTTTTGAAACGATGGAATATGGCCCCGCGCCGGAGAGTGACAAGACCGCGCAGGAATGGCTGGAAAGCCATGGCCGCAGCTTTGGCCATTTCATCAACGGAAAATGGGTGAAACCCGCGAAGGGCAAGTCCTTCACCACCACCAACCCCGCAACCGGCGACATCATCGCGAAGCTCGCGCTCGGCACGAAGGCCGATGTGGATGCGGCGGTGAAAGCGGCGGTGAAGGCGCAGAAATCATGGGCGGCGCTTGACGGGCATGACCGTGCCAAATACCTTTACGCCCTCGCCCGCCTGATCCAGAAAAATTCGCGCCTGCTGGCGGTCGTGGAATGCCTCGACAATGGCAAGCCGATCCGCGAAACGCGTGATATCGACGTGTCGCTGGCCGCCCGCCACTTCTATCACCATGCGGGTTGGGCGCAGATCCTTGAATCCGAATTCCCGGCCTATGAAGCCTGCGGCGTTGTCGGCCAGGTCATTCCGTGGAACTTCCCCTTCCTGATGCTGGCGTGGAAAATTGCCCCGGCCCTCGCCGCTGGCAACACCGTTGTTCTCAAGCCCGCCGAATTCACGCCGCTCTCGGCGCTGCTCTTCGCGGAACTTTGCCTTGAAGCAGGCCTGCCCGCAGGCGTCGTGAACATCGTGCAGGGCGACGGCTCGACCGGCGCTGAAATCACGAAACATCCGGATATCGCGAAAATCGCCTTCACCGGCTCGACCGATGTGGGCCGCATCATCCGCGAAGCCACCGCTGGTTCGGGCAAGGCATTGACGCTGGAACTCGGCGGCAAGTCGCCGACCATCGTGTTTGAAAATGCCGATCTCGACAGTGCCGTTGAAGGCGTCGTTGACGGAATCTGGCTGAACCAAGGCGAAGTCTGCTGCGCTGGTTCCCGCCTGCTGCTGCAGGAAGGCATCGCCGAAAAAATGATCGCGAAGCTGACCCGCCGCATGGAAAACCTGCGCGTGGGATCGCCGCTGGATAAAGCGATCGACATGGGCGCACTGGCATCGGACGAACAATACGAAAAAATCGACCGCCTTGTGAAACAGGGCGTGAAAGAGGGCGCGAAGCTGGTGCAGCCGGGCAAGGACAGCTGCCCGACCAAAGGCTGCTTCTATCCGCCAACCATGCTGCTGAACGTGCAGCCCGCATCGACCGTCGCGGAAGTCGAGATTTTCGGCCCCGTCGTCGCCGTGATGACCTTCCGCACGCCGGAAGAAGCTGTGCTGCTGGCAAATAATTCGCGCTACGGTCTGGCCGCAAGCATCTGGAGCGAGAACATCAACCTCGCGCTCGATATCGCGCCGAAACTGAAGGCGGGCGTGGTCTGGATCAACTCGACCAACATGTTTGACGCGGCTTGCGGCTTCGGCGGCTACCGTGAATCGGGCTTCGGTCGCGAAGGTGGCAAGGAGGGCATGTATGCCTATCTGAAACCCAAATACGCAAAATCGCTGCCGGTTTATAAAGAAACCAAATCGGCCCTGTCTCCCGCCAAGCATGTGAGCGCAGTGGAAGGCGTCGCCAATATCGACCGCACCGCCAAGCTATATATCGGCGGCAAGCAGGCGCGCCCCGACGGCGCGTACAGCCTCTCCATCACCGACAAGAACGGCAAGCTGGTCGGTCAGGTCGGCGAAGGCAACCGCAAGGACATTCGCAACGCGGTCGAAGCCGCGAAAAAGGCGGAAGGCTGGGGCAAGTCCGCCCACCACCTGCGCGCGCAGATCCTTTACTACATCGCCGAAAACCTGTCGGCGCGTTCCGACGAGTTCAAGAAGCGCCTTGTGCAGGTGACGGGCGTCTCGCCCGCCGCAGCGCAGAAAGAAGTGGATGAGTCTATCCGCCGCCTGTTCACCTATGGCGCATGGGCCGATAAATATGACGGTCAGGTGCATACGCCCCCTGCCCGCCTTGTGTCGGTTGCGATGAAGGAACCCGTCGGCGTCCTCGGCATCGTCTGCCCGGATGAAAACCCGCTGCTGTCTTTCGTGTCGCTGTTCGCGCCCGCGATGGCGATGGGCGCGCGCACCGTCATCGTCCCTTCGGAAAAATATCCGCTGCTGGCGACCGACTTGTATCAGGTGTTCGATACGTCAGATGTGGTCGATGGCTCGATCAACATCGTGACGGGACACCGCAAGGAGTTGACCAAGACGCTGTGCGAACATGATGAAATCGACGCGATCTGGTATTTCGGCTCGGACGCCGGTTCGGCATCGGTCGAAAAAGGCTCGACCGGCAACCTGAAGCGCACCTGGGTCAACAACGGCAAGCAGCGCAACTGGTTCGACCGCGCGCAAGCCGAAGGCGAGGAATACCTCCGCCACGCGACCGAAATCAAGAATATCTGGATTCCCTACGGCGAGTAATCGCTGCAGGCACAAAAAAAAGCGCGGGGATCAAACCCCGCGCTTTTTTTGTGCTGCCGCAGCCGTTACCAGCGAGGATTATGTTTGCTGCTACTGCCGTTATATGATGTCGCAGGCGGCTTGGCATAGGCTGCCGGCGGGAACTGCGCAAACAGCTCTTCCAGCGGCAGGCGTGTGCCGACAGGGTCGTTGCCCTTGGTCATCACATCGGCGACTTTCGCGGCGCGTTCCGGTTCAAGGCCGAAATTGCCCTGTGCGACTTTCGTGATCGTGGCGCTGAAGGCCGAGACAAGACGCATGCCCTCGGGCGAGAACTTGCCCTTCACCACCTGCTCGGTATAAACATCTTCGCCCATGCGGAGCAGGCCGACGAGCACCGTCGCCTTGGCGAGGCGTTGTGCGAGCAATGCCTTGTCGCCGTCGAACGGCGCCTGTACATCGGCAGCTTTTGCGAAGGCGTTAATCAGGCGCTCTTTCTGCACGACGGTCGTGGACTTGTCGTTCAGCTGCTTCGGCAGGTCTTTGAGTGCCGCAATCGTCTTGCCCATTTCCCAGCCGTATTCGGGATAGGCTTCATCGGCGGCGAGATCGGCCAGCGTGATGGCGCGCTTGATGAGCACTTTGTCGAATTTAGGTTCGGGTGGCGCGGCCTCGATAACAGGTTCCGCTTCTGCGGCCACTTCGGGTGTTTCAGCTACAGGCGTTTCTTCCGTCACTTCGGCAGCAGGTTTTTCAGCGGCTGTAGGTTCTTCGACCGCAGGCTGGGCAGCCTCGATAGCGGCAGGTTGCGGCTTAACCGGCTCCAGAACCTTGGCCGGCACCAGGATTGTTTCGTACATTTCCCATTCGGCGGGCCAGCTGTTCACAATCTGGGCATGGACTTCCTGCCAGCTGTCGAGCGGCTTGGCGCCCTGCTTGTGGAACAGCGCATCGATGCTGTCGCGATTCATGAACACGCCTTTGGCAAGGCGCGTATCCGCTTCGATTCTCATGATGTTGCCATCATCGTCAAAATGGATGCCGAACTGGTTCGCGAAGGGACGGTACGTGCCGCGATGGCCCTCGATGGGTGTAAAGTCCTCGCTATGGCGATATTTCTTGTCGAAATCGCTCAAGAGTCGCACGACTTCCAGCGGGTCATCGCTGTAATCGACAGTGTATTCGGGAGTGATGGGCTGGCTGGCGTCATCGCGTTTGAGGTCGGTCTTGTACATGCTGACCGTCCACGTCTTTTGGTCCGCGTTTTTCTTTTCGGCGGCCATGTAGAAGCGGATGTTTTTATGCTCGTCATTCGCGAATTCATGCGAGACGATCCAGCGCGGGTCGCCGTCGTCGTACTTATCGACGCCAGCCGGCAGACGGCGCG
>JAQSWE010000066.1 GCA_029266795.1 Alphaproteobacteria bacterium
CGCTTCCTCTATATAGACAAGCTTTTTGACGTTATACTTTTGCGTGAACCCCTTCACGAGCTTGTTTTTATGCTCATATATGCGCCGTTCGAGATTGTTTGTTACGCCGATATACATTACGGCGTCATCCCAGCTCGTCAAAATGTAGACGTAGTATTGCTTCACGGGAGAAGATCCCTCACTTCGTTCGGGATGACAGTTTGATTAATGCGCCCGTTTCTTCCCCTTGGCGGGTTTTTCTTCGAACAATTCGGCGAGTTTCTCCGTAATCGCGCCGCCCAGTTCTTCAGCGTCCACCAGCGTCACGGCGCGCTTGTAATAGCGGGTCACGTCGTGGCCGATGCCGATCGCCAATAGCTGGATTTGCGTCTTGTCCTCGATGAAATGGATGACGCGGCGCAGATGTTCTTCGAGGTAATTGCCCTGATTGGCGGAAAGCGTGGAATCGTCGACCGGCGCGCCGTCGGAAATCACCATCAATATCTTGCGCTGTTCGGGACGGTGCATCAGGCGCTGATAGGCCCAGAGCAGCGCTTCGCCGTCGATGTTTTCCTTCAACAAGCCTTCGCGCAGCATCAGGCCGAGATTGGCGCGCACATGCCGCCATGGGCTGTCGGCTGGCTTGTAGACGATATGGCGCAAGTCGTTGAGGCGGCCGGGTGTATGCGGCTTGCCTTCCGACAGCCAGCGTTCGCGGGACAACCCGCCTTTCCACGCGCGCGTCGTAAAGCCGAGGATTTCGACTTTCACGCCACAACGCTCGAGCGTGCGCGCAAGGATATCCGTACTCATCGCGGCAATCGTTATCGGACGGCCACGCATGGAGCCGGAATTGTCGATAAGCAGCGACACGACGGTGTCGCGGAAATCGGTTTCGCTTTCCTGCTTATAGCTGACCGGCCAATAGGGATTGGCGATGGCGCGAGAAAGACGCGCGCTATCTAGAATGCCTTCCTCAAGGTCGAACTGCCACGACCGTGTTTGCTGCGCGAGAAGTTTGCGCTGCAGCTTGTTCGCAAGGCGCGTGATGACACCCTGCAAATGCGTCATCTGCTTGTCGAGCATCTTGCGGAGCTTCTGCAACTCCTCCGGCTCGCACAGGTCGCGGGCATCGACGGTTTCGTCGAACTGTGCGGTGAAGATTTTGTATTCGCCATACAGCGCATTCTTGCTGTCGCGTGGCGTGTTTTTGCGCGCGTCTTCGTTGTCGTCGGCGTCGTCGAAATCCTCATTCTCCATTTCCTCGCCGGCCATGCTTTCGGCATCGGCTTCGGCCTGCTCCCCGCTATCGGCGTCTTCGGTCACATCGGTCGGAGGGGTAGATTTGGCGGCGCTGTCCTGCTCCGCCGCTTTTTCCGCGCCTTCGCTTTTCTTTTCTTCCTGACTTTCGTCTTCCTGCGGCGCGGGCGGCTGGTCGGCGGGGGTGGAGGGCATCTCCATTTTATCAATCAGGTGATGCACCAGCTTGGCGAAGTCTTCCTGGCTGTGCAGTGATTTCTTCAGGCCTTCCAGCCCGTCATCGCCCAGATGCTTGGTGATCCAATTTTGCCAGACTTTGATGACCTTCGATGCTTCCTTCGGCGGCTTGCGGCCTGTGAAAGATTCACGCGCCATGTAGCGCAGCGCTTCCGCAAGCGGCGCATCCTCCATATTGCTGACATATTCCAGTTTTTGGCGGCGCGCCTCATGGCACAGCGCGGCCTCGATGTTCGACGATACGCCGGGATAAATTTCGGTGCCCACTGCCTCGATACGCGCATCTTCCAATGCCTGATAGGCAAGGCGCGCACGCGGGTCGGCAGGGCTCAGTTTCTGGTGAATAGCGGCATCATGGTAATTCAGTTTCAGCGCGAAAGTATCGGCCATGCCGCGCACCAGCGACGCCTCGGCATCCTCGATCATTTTCGGCAAAGCGGGCAGGCGGATCGAATGGCCGGAAATTTCCGCTAGGTGCCCGCCGAACGACACTTCCAGATCCTCATGCCCCGACAGCGCCCGCGCGGTCGATTGCGTGGCGTGCTTGAAGTTTTCGACGGGATCATTGTTATAGGACAAGATCGTTCCTCGCGCAAATAAAGGCTATCCAACTATAGGAATATTGCGCGGATAGTTCAACGAATGGATTTAGGGATTATCGCATGACCGGCGCAGCTGCCTTGGCGGCAGGACGCGGCTTTTTGTCGGGTTCTGCAGGCTTTCTGTCCGGCTCCGCCGCTTTTGCCGTGGCTTCCGGCTCGGTTGTCTTCGTGCCGGCAGGCGCTATAGGTTTGTCGGACACGCCGGCGAGATCTTTCTGCGCCTGACGCTCGGCGGTGACGGGGTCGATGCCCGTTGCGAGCGTCTGCTCGAACCGGTCGCGGTATTGCTCCAGCACGGATGCTTCCGGCGGATTATTCATTTTCAGGCCCGCATTTTTGATGACGAAATAGGACAGAGCGCGGAATTCCTCGCTGCCGCTGACAGTGAGATCTTTCCAGCCCTTGGCGCGGGCGATTTCCGCCATCGACATCATCGTCGTCACATCGGCCGGCTGACCGGGCGGCACGCCGATGCTTGCATAGCCTTCTGAATCGCGGCCGAACTGAATGGTGTCGCCATTGGCAAGCTTGATCTTCGTGTCATTTCCATCCTGCCATGCTTCCTTGATCTTTATCTTGCTCTCGTCAAGCTCGTCGACATTCAGCCGCGCATTGAGCTCCGCCGCCGTTAGCTGCTTGGCGATGGAGGTATTGCCGAATTTACTTTTAGAGGGCTTGTCGCCTTGATCCTGTGGAATGATGCGATCGGCCTTGTTCACCATTCCATCTGCTTCGGGCTCTTTTTGCTTAGGCAATTGAAGCGGCGCGACATCGGCGGGCTTCTGAGGTTCCTGAACATCCAACGCAGTAGGGGTGGCGCCATCTTGCATGCGAATAACCCGTCAGAAAAAATGAATTTTACCGGCATCACCGGCAATTTGAATATTTAATTATTATACGCCGGTTTTATGATTATGTCAAAAAGTCGGCCAAGATTATAAGAACGTCGACTTTCGCGGGAGTTTTAGGGGGGGGCTAATTGTCCCCTACCTTTTCGCGCAGCTCTAACAATTCCTCAATTATAGCGGGTAAGTTATTGGCGGCTGCAATAAGGTATTCAGTATTTTGTTTTGATTTTTTATCACCGATTTGCACGGGCAAAAAGCTTTGTATTAACGTGCCAGCCACCATCGTCTCGGGATCGTAATCTATATCATCACCATTCTCGACCTGCTCGGTCGATATCAGGTAAGCATTCATGTAAAGGCTATCGTCACGGTGATGGAAATACCAAGGACGCGGTGTTGTCGCCTTTGAGATTTCAAGCAACTCACGCAGTGCCGCGTCACCCAGCCGCTTCATTTAGTCCTCGCGCACCTTCATCAACGCCTTATCAAAGCAGCGCTGGTAATATTCAGATACGATCGTCTTCTCCAGCTCGTCGCATTTGTTGAGGAAGGTGAGGGTGAAGGCGAAATCGAGGTCGCCGAGGATCTGCGCATTTTCCGCCCAGTGGATGACGGTGCGCGGCGACATGACGGTCGAGAGGTCGCCCGCGATGAAGCCCTTGCGCGTCAGGTTCGCCATGCGTACCATTGCGGCCACTTTCTTGCGGCCTTCATCGGTTTTATAGGCGGGCGCGCGGGCAAGGACGATTTCGACCTCCGCTTCGGCGGACAGATAGTTCAGCGTCGCGACGATATTCCAGCGGTCCATCTGGCCCTGGTTGATCTGCTGCGTGCCGTGATAGAGGCCGGTGGTATCGCCGAGGCCCACGGTGTTGGTCGTCGCAAAAATGCGGAAGGCAGAATGCGGGCGGATGACTTCGTTCTGATCGAGCAGCGTCAGCTTGCCTTCCGCCTCCAGCACGCGCTGGATCACGAACATCACATCGGGGCGGCCAGCGTCATATTCGTCGAATACGATGGCGACGGGGTTTTTCAGCGCCCAGGGCAGGATGCCTTCCTTGAATTCCGTCACCTGCTTGCCTTCGCGCAGGGTGATGGCGTCCTTGCCAATCAGGTCGATGCGGCTGACATGGCTGTCGAGGTTGATGCGGATGCAGGGCCAGTTCAGGCGCGCGGCCACCTGCTCGATATGCGTCGATTTGCCGGTGCCGTGATAGCCCTGCACCATGACGCGCTTGTTATGCGCGAAGCCCGCGAGGATGGCGAGCGTCGTGTTCTTGTCGAAGCGGTAGGCTTCGTCCACATCCGGCACGTTGTCCTGGCGGTGCGAGAACGCAGGCACCTGCATGTCGTCGACATCAATACCGAAGAGCTGCTTGACGGATACCTGAATGTCGGGAACGCGCTTGGCGGCAGAAGTGGCGGCGGTCATGCTTTATTCGTCCAGTTTCATGTAGTGTTGGTAGGAAATCTTCAAGATCGAATAGGCGAGGTTGATTTTCTTCAGCTGCTCCTCGGCCTTTCCGTCATCCTTATTGGTATCCGGATGGTATTTTTTGGCAAGCGTTTTATACCGCGTCTTGACCTCTTCCCAGCCGATGGGCGGGGCGAGGCCCATGACGGCCAGCGCCTCGATGGTGGGGTGGGGGATGGAGGCGATGTCGATATGCGCCTCTTTCGGCTCTTCGCCATCGCCGCCGCGCCCGTTGAAGTCGCCGAACACGCTTTCGCCGCTGGTGAAGGCTTCATAGATCTTCTGGCGGGCTTTTTCTTCGTTAAAGCCGGCCTGTGTCATGCGCCAGGTCGGGCGGTCCCAGACGCTGGTCTTTTGCATATGATGCTCGATCTCGTCGCGGCCCATGCCCTTGAAGAAATCCCAGTTCGCGTTGTATTCGCGCACATGGTCGAGGCAGAACCAGTAATAATCGCGCAGGTCATAGCGGGATTTAGGGGCCTTGAATTCGCCCAAGTGTTCGCAGCCGCCGATCTCGCAGTTCTTGCGGATGGCGGGCAGGTTGTCGGTCAGCTTGTCGCGACCGCGAACGAAAGGCTTTATCTTGAAATCCCACATTCTGAAATTATGACCCCCCGTTTCCCCGAAAACAAGGCAGACATATATGTGATATTGCCCGCCCGCTCAGTTGATATTGTTCGATTATCGATTTTATCACGAAAGCACCACAGGCTGGCTGCGATAAATTTTTAATTTGCGTGCAGGAGTTTAAAGCATATCAGGGAATGTTTTTGAAATAGTTGAATTTTTTTACCGCAGCGGCTCGACGAGCCCCGTGACGCGCGCGCAATTTTACGATGCATCAAAATTTGTCATTGCAATTAATGGTTGCGTACACCAATATCGATGCATACCAGCGTAGTAAAGGCACGCGATGACGACCCTATCCGATTTACCTCCCACTTCTCCACCTGACGCGCCCGCCCTGTTGGGCGGCCCGCTGATCAGCCGGAATGTGCGCATCGCCGGACGCCGCACTAGCGTCAGGCTGGAGCCGGAGATGTGGCAGGCGCTCGAGGAAGTCGGTGAGAGGCAGGGCTGCTCGATCCACGACTTATGCTCTGCCGTGGCCGAGCACCAGCACCCCGAAGCCTCCTTTACCGGCGCCCTGCGCGTGTTCGTGATGGAGTATTTCCGTTCGGCCGCCAAAACCAACCGCCCTGTCGGCCTTATCCAGAAACGCATCGCGCTGAAAGACAGCAAAAGCGGCTAGAGCCGGTTTGCATCCCCATGATATAATGGGCGAATGAAGGCAAAAAAGAAAACGCCCAAAACCCCGACACCCGCCGCGCCCAAACGCGCGTTCTTTACGCCGCTCGGCTTGTTCTTTTTTGTCCTGAGCCTCGTTTACATCGTGGCGGAGGCTGTTTTCAATATGCAGCTGCTGGAGGTTGCGGGCAGCGTCAAATCCGATCCTGACACCCTCGACAAGCTGCAGTATTTCGGGCGCACGGTCTCGGCTTTCGGCTTTACGCTTCTGGTGCTGGGCCTGTTCCAGTCTTCCGGCTTTTACCTGCGCACTAAACGTGACTGGTGGAAATTCCTTGGTGTTGCGACCGTCTGCATCATCCCCTTCATTATGGTGTTCCGCCATAGCGTGCCGGAGTTGATGCCGAAGGGCTATACGGCACCGCTGGGGCTGGAGCCCGTCGAGGTCATGATCAGCGTGCTGCCGCTGCTCGGCCTTTTCATGGTGCTGGCAAGCGGGGGACGCTGGCGCCCGCAAATTATCATCTGCCTCATCCTGCTGGCATGGCCCGCAATGTTCCTCGGCCAGAAATTGCTGATTGAAAGCTATGTCGTCGATTCAACCGACTGGGAAGAACGCCAGAACGCGCGTTACATGCTGATGCTGCGGGCGGGGCTGGAGGATTGCGTGCTGACGCTGGGCGACCTGCAGCTGTGCAAGGACGATCAGGGCGCGCCTGACCTCAAAGCCGCGCGGATTATCGTGAGCGCGCTCTGGATGATGAAGCCGGAGGCGATTTTGCGCGACCTTGAAATGAACCGCGATTCAATCGTTGAATCCGCCGCCATTCGCGGCGTCTGGTTCTCCCCGCAGGACCAGTACAAAAGCTATGTGAAGAAGGTTGAAAAGACGCGGGACAAGTACGAAAAGGATGTGTCGAACCAGTTCTATACGAAATATTATAACCCCTATAAAAAAGCGTCCGAGATGTACCAGAAGGCAATCGATCCTGCGAGCCTCGATGCACAGTCGAAACAGGCGGTCGATGAAATCGACAAGGAGATGGAGGAGGGGTGGAAAAAATACCGCGCCGCCGTGCGCGATTTCGAACAGACGGTGTCGGTGATCGTGGCGCAGGCGATGCGCGATGCCATGTCGGTGGGCGGCACGGTAAATGCCATCTGCGCGGCGCGCGACCAAGACTGCCCCGAGGTTGATACCACGCCCTATATCCGCACCGCGCAGCGCAAGGCGATCCGCGAATTCACGCTGTCGGCAGGCTATCCGCCCAGCATTTCGGAGAAAGAAGATTTCCTGAAGCATCCGAAGACCAAGAAAATGGTGAACGAGCGCGTGCAGATGGCGGTGCGCAGCCGCTTCGATATGCCCGATTTCACGCTGCCCGAGACATGGGAATACGAACCGAATGATTTCCAGCGCAAGATATCTGCCCTCATCAAGGAACAGGCGGAAAAGAAATGGAATGCCAAGTTCGGCAAAAAACTGCCACCCGGGCTGAATGAAGCGGAATTCATGAAGACGCTGGGCGTCGATACCTCGCTGCCGCCGGTCGAGCAGATGCTGATGACCGAAGAAATGTTTTTCAAGAAATACGTGATGCCGGGCAACCAGCGGCTCGTGACCGCGATGCTCGATGATTTGCGCAACGAGCGCAAGCTGCATCCCGATGACGCTGTGGAGATGGAAACGGGCAAGGACTACGTGAAGGCGCTCTACATCCCCACCATTTCGCTCGTCGTGTCGCTGTCGGTCGTCATGATGACGGTTATGCGTGGCGTGATCCTGCTGCCGGCGGCGATGGGGCGCGTGCGCATCTGGAAGTACCAGTTGTCGCCGATGACCATGCGGTTCGTGATGGCGGGTGGCTTTATCGGCTTCCTGCTCTGGCTGCCCTATGCGGTGCCAAACCCCTATGCCAGCGGCGCGACCTATAAGCGCTATTACGCCGCAGCGGCAGCCGAGCATTCATTCGTCGCCGGCGTCATGAACTGGGCCGTGCATGTGCAGCCGGTGATTTACAGGGCGGGAACGGCGATACGGGATTTACGCGTCAAGAAACCGGCGCAGCAGTCGCAAGCTCCCACCCAGAATTAGAGCGTGTGCCCCATCTCCAGATATTTCTGGCGGCGGCGTATTTTTAAGGTCGGGCCGTCCATTTTCGACAGTTCGCCGAGGGCGTTTTCGATGTAGTCGCCCACGACATCCATCGTGCGGTCGGCATCGCGATGTGCACCGCCCATGGGTTCTTCGATGATGGTGTCGATGATGCCCAGCTGTTTCAGGTCCTGCGCGGTCAGCTTCAGTGCGCGCGCGGCATCCTTCGCGAATTCGGCGGAGCGCCAGAGGATGGAGGCACAGCCTTCGGGTGAAATGACGGAATAGATCGAATGTTCCAGCATCATCACGCGGTCGGCGGTGGCGATTGCAATCGCGCCGCCCGAACCGCCTTCACCGATGATGACGGAGACGATGGGTACGGTCGCGCGCAGGCAGGATTCAATCGATTTCGCGATGGCTTCGGACTGGCCGCGTTCTTCCGCTTCGATGCCGGGGAAGGCGCCGGCGGTGTCGACCAGCGTCACGATGGGCAGGCTGAATTGCGTGGCGAGTTCCATCAGGCGCTGCGCCTTGCGATAGCCTTCAGGCCGCGACATGCCGAAATTGTGCTTCACGCGCGTGGTGGTGTCCGCGCCTTTTTCCTGACCGATGACGACGCAGGACTGGCCGCGGAACCGGCCGAGGCCGCCCATCAGCGCATTGTCTTCGCCAAACAGGCGGTCGCCCGCGAGCGGCGTGAAATCCTGAATCAGGCGGCGGGTGTAATCGACGAAGTGGGGACGGTTGGGATGGCGCGCGACCTGTACTTTTTGATCGGCTGTCAGCTTGGAATAGGTCTGCACCAGAATGCGTTCGGCCTTTTCCTGGATGCGGGTGATTTCATCCGACAGATTGACGCCGCCGCCTTTTTCCATGTTCTGGAGTTCCAGCACTTTGGATTCAAGTTCGACGACCGGCTTTTCAAATTCGAGATGGTACATGCTTGCCTTCCATAAACGCGGATATGCGCTTTTGTCCAAGGCATGTTTATATTCAATATGGCGGGTTTTTGCAAAGGTTTGGGGCGGTTATTTTCCCATAAGTGAAACGGGGAAGCCCTTTTTCAAGGACTTCCCCGTTTCAAAGCTGTGAAGCTCTAATGTCTTACGACTGCCACTGCGCGCGGACGTCTTCCACGGTCTTGGACAGGTGGACGTGCGCGTCCACATGATCGACCCATTCCATCGGAATGTAGTGGTGTTCGCCGCCGGCAGCCTTGTCGGTGCGGGTCAGCTTGATCATGCTTTCGCCTTCCAGATGGTCGACGGTGCCGACATGCAGGCCGTCCGACGAGCGGACTTCCATTTGCGGTTCGATGGGTTCGTTTACGGTGTTCATGATGTGCTCCTGTTAAATTGATTGTTCGAAGCACTAACCATTCACGGCGCGTTTTGCTCCCTCGCAGGCATGAAAAAGGGGAGCCTTTTAAGGGGCTCCCCTGATTCTTATCGATTTTTTACAGATAACCCGTGAGGGTTACTTGTATCAGCCGACTTTTGCCATCGGATGTTTGTCCGTAGCAGCTTTCGCCTGATCGCCGACCACTTGCGTGTAGATCTGGGTCGTTGCGATATCGGCGTGGCCGAGCATTTTCTGGACCGAACGTAGATCTGCGCCGTGCTTCAGCAGGTGGGTCGCGAAAGCGTGACGGAGAACGTGCGGGCTGACGCGTTCCGGATCGATGCCGGCGTTGCGGGACAGCTCTTTCAGGAGCTGCGCGAAGCGCTGGCGGGTCAGGTGACCGGATTCCGAAGTACGCGACGGGAAGAGCCACTTGCTCTGGCTGTCGGTACGGTCGGGCATCAGGAACTTGGTGCGGATGTCCATGTAGCCTTTCATCGCGCGTTGAGCGGGTTCCGAGAGAGGAGCCATGCGCTCGCGGCCGCCTTTGCCTTCAACCGTCAGGTAACGGTTGTCGGGGCCGATGGAGGTCAGGGGCAGGCCAACGAGTTCCGACACGCGGAGACCGGTGGCATACAGGATTTCGAGCAGCGCCACGAGACGGACGCTTTCCGGGCCGCCTTGCTTCTGAGCCGTCGTGATGAGGACCGTAACTTCGTCTTCACTCAGGATCTTGGGCAGGGTACGGGTTTGCTTGGGGCTCTCGATGGTGGACGTCGGATCATCCGAGCGTTTGCCTTCGGAAACAAGGAAACCGTAGAACTGGCGGAGCGCCGAAATGCGGCGAGCGATCGTGCGAACAGCAGTTTTGCCGCCGCCTTTGCTCTTTGCATTTTCGCGGCCACCGAGTTCGCCGAGATAGGATTTGAGATCGGTTGTGCTTGCGCTGTCGATTTCTTTCGCCTGTTTTTTCAGGAAAGAGCAGACATCTGCAAGGTCACGCTCGTAAGCGTGACGGGTGTTGAGTGCCGCACCGCGTTCAGCGATGAGCATA
>JAQSWE010000293.1 GCA_029266795.1 Alphaproteobacteria bacterium
GCGGCAAGCCCTACCTGAACGAACATCTGCCGAACATGACGTTCGATGACGCGCGCCATTCGGGCCTGACCGATGTGACGCAGAAAAAAATCCAGCGCTTCTACAAAAACCATGTGAAGGGCGACGCCCCCGCGCTGAAGGGCTACGGCGTGCATATGCGTGACGCGGCGGAACTGGTGCTGGGCCTCACGACCGGCATCCATGCGATCTTCAAGGCGGGCGATGCGCCACCCAAAGCCAGCAACCGCATACCGCCGCGCTGGAATAGCTAAACCGCTGATTTACATCAGAAAATCAGCCATCGGTTGATTCCATAAGTTATTGACATAACACGTCAAATCTTTATACTCGGCCTACATTTAGATATGTAGGAATGACGATGGCCGAGGCTGGCTGGCAAAAATCGCTAGATGAATTCAAGGCGCTGTATGAACAGATACAGGTCCAAGATGGCGTGGCCGTCATTCCGCCCGCCGTCGCTACGCGCATCGCGCAGGTCACCGCCCATGACTGGGACAATAACCGTTTCATCTTTACCTTCGGCCAGCTCGACGCCGAAAAATCAGGGCATCTGGCGCGGGCGGGCGTGATCGAATGGTGGCATGCGCTGAACGGCCATACCTTCTTCGGCAACCTCGACGGCATCCGAACTGTCTATGCGATGCACAGCGACGACGCGGGCGGGAAGGCGGAGAAGCTCAACCTCGGCGCGAGCATGAGCTGGGGGTCTTATCCCTACAAGGCGGGGGGCGTTGAATCGAAAATGGACGAGGCCGTGCTGCGCCAGCTATTCGACTGGGGCGCAAAACCGTCTTACGAGAAGAACAAGTATTACAAGCTGGTGCTGCAGGGCAGCCCGAAGCCCATCATCCGGCAGTTTATCGAGCGCGGCGCGGATGCTGCGATGGCGGAAGAAGCCGTCACCGAACTGCTCGGCAAAAAAGATTACACGCAGGCCATGCGCGTTAACGAAGCGCTGGGCCGCGACGGGTTTTATACCAAGATCGACGATTCCACGATCATGCAGACGAAATTCATCATGACGCCAGTCGCATCGACGCTGAAAACCATCTTCAATTTCGGCGCGCGCCGCATCAACGAGATCTATGAAATGGGGACGGGCAAAGAAGCATCGATGACGATGACGTCTTCCAATTTCGAGCAGTATGATTCCACCGCCTTGCGCCGCGCGCAGGAAACCCTGGAAAAACTGGGTGGCAACCCGCCCGATGTGCTGGACAAGCCGAAACTGGCGGCGCTGAAAAATGGCTGACGCGAAAGACATCGAGGCGAAGGTAAAAGAGTTCACCGCCGCGCTGGAACGTGTGCATCAGGTCGGCGATGTATGGCAGGTGCCGGAAGACGTTAAGTTCCTGTTCCAGAAACAATCGCACAACCCCGACCTCAACGATGTCAACGTCGCCGTCTTCGGCCAGCTGGACACACAGAAAATGATCGTCATGGCGAAAGCCGGCGCGGTGCATTGGTGGCAGCCCTTCACCGGCAAGGCTTTCTTCGGTGATGTCGAAGCGATGCGCAAAATTTATAACGCCGCGCCTACGGAAGCGCGCCCGAACGCCACCAGCGCGATGACATGGGTGTCGTTCCCTTACAAAGCGGCGGGTGTTTCGAACAAGATCGAGGCTTCCGTCCTGCGCCAATTGTTCGACTGGGGCGCGGATGTGAACGAGAAAAAAGGCGAGTGGCTGGAAAAAGCCGTGCGCCAGCTCGACGGCGAACCGCTCAAGGAATTCGTCACGCGCGGCAACATCGCAACCGTCTTCAAGGCGATGGACGGGCTCAAGGACGAAGCGCGGCAGAAGGAAATTCAGAAGCTGCTGCAAAAGCCGACCAGTTACGTGAAGGTCGATGACGACACGCTCAGCGAAACCAAATTCATCCCCGATGCGCAGGGCGGCTCCAGCTTCAAGTCGCTGTTCAATTTCCGCGCGCGCCGCGTCAACGAAGTGTATGAAGCGCCGGGCGGCAAGACGACCTTCATGACCTCCGCATCTTTCGACGACTATGATTCGGCCGCCATCGATTTCGCCCGCGAAAAACTGAAGGCGCTGGGTGGCAAGCCGGCGGATTCGTCCGGCAAGTCGAAATTCAAGGGCTTGGCGTCCTCCTGACCTGCGCTATTGACATATAAATTCCCGACCTCTATGAAAATAGGGATCATCTTTTAAAGGACACCCATGTCGCTGACGTCGCAGTTCAACAGCAGCTATCAACCCAGCATGGTCAGCCCGGGCGTGTTGCGCGTGGCATCCGACGATTATTATTACAGCTATGATTTCAACGCCCGCATCCTGATCGTGCGCAGCAATTACACGCGCGAAGCGGGGCCCAGCGTGACGCCGTTTTCGCAGCTCGACCGCGACAGCCTGATCGCCGCGCGCGACAAGCTGGTGGAGCTGGGCGGCAGGCCGCCGGAACTTCCCGCAGAGCCGAACAGCCTGCCCGGCAAACCCGCGCGCCTGAACCCGTAAAGGAATTCCCATGCCCATCCGCGACCTTTACAACGACAACGCCAAGGCAGGGGACGATAACCGCCATTTCGCGGAAAAGGTGAACGACAATGTCCTGTTCACGCAATTCAACCACAACGGCAATTTCGTGCAGAAGGCTTATTTCGATTTCCTGACCGAAACCGTCTCGCTGCTCGTCAACACCTCGAACAACGACCGCACGCTGACCTTCGCGGAAATGGACCCCCGCGTTTTACAGTTGCACCGCGATATCTTGATCGAACTCGGCGGCCATCCGCAGCCGCTCTCCGCGTCTATTGTAAAACCGGCGCTTTCCGCACCGGCACAGAAAGGCCTCAACCCGTGAACAACGATTTGCTGCGCCCCTCCAGCGACCCTGA
>JAQSWE010000067.1 GCA_029266795.1 Alphaproteobacteria bacterium
ATGGCAGCACGGCCAGCTACGCATCCAACAGCCGCACGGCGTCGCGCCCCGCACTGCAAACGACCGATGCGCCCGCGCCCGACGTCATCTACCGCCGCGGCTCGCGCGACACGGTGCTGACCGAGAACAGCGAGACGAAATTCTCCCCCACCCCCTATTACCATTCCGGCGTGGAAACGCTGGTGACGCGCAAGGTCAACGACCTCAACCGCGACCTGTCGGCGCTGCAATCCACCACCTCGAAATTCCAGGGCCGCCTGCAGTCGCTGCAATCGAAAAGCGACGCCGATGCCGCGCGTTACTATGAACAAGTCGCCGCCATCAATACCGAGCTGCAATCCGGCACCACCCCCGGCAACCCCGTGCTGGTGGAACGCTGGAATTCGGCTGAAAACAGCCTCGACAGCCTCTCGCAAAGCGCAGGCCTGCTGAACGAACTGGCGACCGACCTTGCCAACGAAGCATCGAAAGCCGGCTACCTGCAGGAAAACACCCGCGCAGCCTATGGCCTGTCGGGCGCGGTGAAGGCCGACCATGACCGCCTGCGCACGCTGGAAGACAACGTGAACCAGGAGATCGTCAACCTGAACCGCCTGCTGACCTCCGTCGGCGACGAGATCAACCGCCGCGGCTCCTACCTGCGCTCGGAACGCGCGAACCTGCAGACGCTGTCGCTCGCGATCACGAACGGCGACCTGTACGGCCAGAACATTTCCAACACGCTCTACAAAAAGGCGACGGAATCGAACAACGAGATGTACCGCAGCGCGCCGCAAGCGCCCGCCCGCGGCCGCCCGCTGGTCATCATCCGCTTCGACCGCCCGAACGTGAACTATCAGGAGCCCCTCTATAACGCAGTCAGCCAGGCGCTGGAAAAATACCCCTCCGCCCGTTTCGACCTCGTGGCTGTGTCGCCCGCGCGCGGCAACCCCGCCGAAGTCGCGCTGGCATCCTCCGAAGCACGCAAGAACGGCGAAGCAGTCCTGCGCTCCCTCGCGCAGATGGGCCTGCCGGTCGAACGCGTGCGCCTGAACGCGGCCAACAGCGCCGAAGCACGTAACAGCGAAATCCATATCTACCTGCAATAATCACCGATATCCAAAAAGCCGCGCCGGGACAAAATGTCCGGCGCGGCTTTTTTTATTAATGTTTTGCAGCTAAAATAGTGACATGGCCGCTGATCATATCGACACCCTCACCTCTATCGCGCTTGTCACCACCGCCGCCCTGCTATGCGGCCTTGCGCTGATCCGCCTGCGCCAGCCCGCCATCGTCGGTTACATCCTTGCGGGCGTCGCGCTGGGGCCGACGGGGCTGAAGCTGGTCTCCAATACCGAAACGGTACAAGTGCTGGCGGAACTGGGCGTCATCATGCTGCTGTTCCTGATCGGCATGGAACTGAGTTTGCGCAGTTTCAAATCGGTTTACAAAACCGCGCTGTCGGTCGCGGCCTTGCAAATTGTCGCGGCCCTCATTGTGTTCTACGGCATCGGGCATTTCCTCGACTGGACGCTGGAGCGCATCGTCGTCTTCGCTTTCGCAACCGCCCTGTCATCGACGGCGGTCGCCATTAAAATTCTGGAGGAAACGGACGAGCTGCGTACGCCGGTTGGCCGCACTACCGTTTCCGTCTTGATCGCGCAAGACCTTGCCGTCATTCCCATGCTGCTGATCATCAGCGCTTTCGGCAGCGGCCATGCGATAGGGTCGGCGGGTGCGACTGCCACGACGACGCTCATCATCGTGAAGCTGGCCGTCGCCATCGGGCTGCTGATCGCTGTCAGCTGGTTCCTGTCGAAGCGCGACCGCGTCGACCTGCCCATGTCGGGCTGGATCATGTCGCGCCACGAAGTCATTCCGCTTGCCGCGCTTGCCTTCTGTTTCACCTGGGCGACGCTGTCGGGGCTGATCGGCCTCTCCACCGCTTATGGCGCGTTCCTCGCCGGTCTCGTCATTGGCAATTCCAACGTGCGCGCGACGATGCACAAGGCGGCGGAGCCGATCCAGACAATTTTGCTCATGGTCTTCTTCCTCTCCATCGGCTTGCTGATCGACCTCGATTACATTTTCGCCAACTGGAAAAACGTGCTGTTGGTGCTGGCGATCGTCACCTTCCTCAAGACATTTGTGAATGTCGGCATCCTGCATTTGCTGGGCGAGCCGTGGCGGCGCGCGTTTCATGCCGGCGTCGTCATGGGCCAGCTGGGCGAGTTTTCATTCATCCTTGTCGCGGGCGGCGTTGCCGCGAATGTGATATCGCCGGAGGGGTATGACCTCATGATTTCCGTCATCGCCCTGTCGCTCCTTATCAGCCCGATGTGGCTGGCCGTCGCGCGGCGGCTGCACGACATGGCGATCAGGAAACTGGGCGTGAATATCCTGACGCCGGCGCAGGACGAATAACAAGTAATCCGCATAAAAAAACACCCCGGCTTTCGCGCGGGGTGTTTTTTGAATTGATGAGCCTTACGACTTTGCGACTTCGCGCAACTCGCCGGGACGGCGGAGCATTTTGTCGACATCGCCGGTGTGGAGTTCTTCTTGGCGGATCAGGTCGCGTGCGTATTCTTCGAGCAGCACGGACTTGCCTTCGACCAGTTTCAGCAGTTCATGGTAATGGGCGAGCGTCGCTTTTTCATGTTCCAGCGATTCCTTCAGGATATCGCTGATGTCATGCTTGTGCGATTCCAGCAAGGGGCCGATACCCAGCGACGGGTGGCCGCCGAAATGGGTGATGAGTTCCCCCGCCTGCTGCGCATGGTCCATCGATTCCGTCGCCTGGCTGCGCAGCCAAGAGACGATCGGAATACGGTTGTAGCCGAAAATCATCAGGGAGTAGTGCATGTAACGCACGACGCCCGCCAATTCGGCCTCGAGGATCTTGTTGAGGGTTTTGAGCACTTCATCGTGGTTGACGGTGGTGGCAGGCGACATGATTATTCCTTTTGCGGTGTTTTAAATCTTAGGTGGAAAATAGACCATCCCCTCCGCGCGGGCAACCCGCAATCTGCGGGCTGCCTTGCGAGTTAGTCTCAGTCGCGCGTTACTTCGCGGCCGGCTTGGAAACCTTGTCGGGATCGGCGAGCGGTTTCGGCGGCTCGGGCAGTTTCGCGTTCGAGAAGATGGTGATCATCGAGGTCACTTCCTGAATCTTGCCGGGGGCGGAGGTGCCGAAGATCGTCACCGTCACGCCGTTTTTCGGCTGGTGGATGGTGACGAAGCTGGTGTTGTTGACGACAGGCTTCGCGCTTTTGCCCTTCACCTTGGGCGCTTCGCCTTTGGCGCGGTAGTCATAGGCGATCTCGCGGCCCTTCAGGTGCGATTTCGCGTCCTTGGAAAATTTCTCCAGCGCGGCGTGGAAGGCCTGCTCGTCCGCACCGATGCCGACGATGTGGCATTTGCCGGGTTCGTTCACGAGCGCGAATTCGCCGCCCGGCACGACGTCGTTGCTCATGGGGCGGCGGCCGCCCGGCAGTGCGGCGTACCAGACCTTGCCTTCTTTGGCGCTGACGGCTTTCAGAAAGGGCGCTGCGTCTTCATCGACCACGAGGTTCATGTACTGGTCGGCCCATTCGGGGATGCGTTCGGGATTGAAGAAATTCATGAAGCAGCTGGCGAAGAACATGTTCACGACGAATTGCGCACGCTGCACCGGGTCGTTCGTCAGGGCCACATCGGGAATGGTTGCGAATTTGCCGTCTTCGGCGGCCTGCGCGGCGGGTCCCGACATCGCCGCGACTACTGCCAGCATCATGAACAATTTACGCATCTGTGATCGCCTTTCAGTTTATAAAAATTTTCCGCCGAGCGTTTCCTGTATCGTTTTTTTCGACACTTCCTCGACCGCGCCTTCCGCCATATTGCCGAGCGTGAAGGGGCCGTAGGAGGTGCGGATGAGGCGGTTGACCGTGAGGCCCAGGAATTCCAGCACCTTGCGGATCTCGCGGTTCTTGCCTTCGGTCAAAATCATTTCGATCCAGACGTTGTCGCCGGTTTCGCGCTCGACGGTCGCCAAAATCTTGCCGTATTGAACGCCGTCGACGGTCACGCCGTTATGCAGCCGCGCGATTTTCGCAGGCGTCATCTCGCCAAACGCCCGCACACGGTATTTGCGCGTCCAGCCGGTCGACGGCAGCTCGAGGTGGCGCGTGAGGCCGCCATTGTTCGTGAGCAGAATCAGCCCCTCCGAATTCAGATCGAGCCGTCCGACCGAAATCACGCGCGGCATATCCGCCGGCAGGCTTTCGAAAATGGTGGTGCGACCGTGTTCGTCCTTATGCGTCGTCACGAGCCCTTTTGGTTTATGGTAACGCCAGAGCCGCGTGGGTTCTTTCGCGCCGACTTCATTGCCATCGACCTCGATTTTATCGGCTTCGGTCACGTTTTGCGCGGGGCTTGCCAGAATCTCGCCGTTCAGCTTCACACGGCCTTCCAGAATGAGCCGCTCGGCATCGCGGCGCGAGCAGACGCCGGCGCGGGCAAGGCGCTTGGCGATACGTTCAGGTTTTTGCTCTTCGGTGCTCATTTCTGGTACTTTACCGATATGGACGCACAAAACAAATACATGATTGAAGCAATTTCCGAAGCAAAAGCGGCCGCCGCGCGGGGCGAAATCCCTGTCGGCGCGGTGCTGGTGAATGGCCTCACGGGCGAAGTTGTCGCGCGGTCGGGCAACCAGACCGAAACATGGCGCGACCCGACGGCGCATGCCGAAATCATCGTGCTGCAGGAAGGCGGGAAGATCTACGACGCCCCGCGCCTGCCCGATTGCGACCTGTATGTGAGCCTCGAGCCCTGCGCGATGTGCGCCGCCGCGATATCCTTCGCCCGCATCCGGCGCCTCTATTTCGGGGCCTATGACCCGAAAGGCGGCGGCGTCGATCATGGCGGTAAATTCTACGGCCAGCCGACCTGCCACCACGCGCCGGAAGTCTATGGCGGCATCCACGAGCAGGAATGTGCGGCCATTCTGAAGGATTTTTTTAAAGACCGCCGCTAGTTGACTCACCCTCCCCTGTTACGCATAATCGCGGCATCCAATATTATTTGCAGGAGCGTCGCCATGAGCCTCGGCCAGAAAAAATCCTATACCGGCATGGTGCGCAAGGAAACCTACGGCAAGGGCTCCAAGCAGGAACATCAGGCCGTCGTGCTCGATACCGGCGACGGCAACCCGATGAAGCTGCGCATTCGCGGAAACAACCCCTTCACCGATCCCGAGCTGGACCAGTTTGTCGGCATGCGCGTGACGGTGGAAGGCATCGCGGGTTCTGGCCAGAATATCCTCTTCGTCGACAGCGCCGCCGATATCGTGCTGCTCGGCCCGCCCGGCCGCCCCGCGCGCCCGCCCCAAGGCCCGCGCCCCTAACGTGCCCGGATTATTCGACAACGATGATCCCTTCGGTTTACCGCCCGTGCCGCCCGCACCGGGCGCGCCCGTGAGCAATGCCCCGCCCGAATTCACCGTCAGCGAACTCAGCAATAAACTAAAAAGGGTGATCGAGGGCGAATTTTCCTTCGTGCGCGTGCGCGGAGAAATTTCGAAAGTCACCGTCGCCAAATCGGGGCATCTTTATTCGGCATTAAAAGACGACGGCGCGGTGATCGACGCGATCTGCTGGAAAGGCACGCTGTCGAAACTGGGCATCAAGCCGGAAGAAGGCATGGATGTCGTCTGCACCGGACGCCTGACGACATATCCCGGCCGCTCCAACTACCAGTTGATTATCGAGACGATGGAGCTGGCAGGGCAGGGCGCGCTGCTGAAGATGCTGGAGGATCGCAAGAAGAAGCTTGCCGCCGAAGGCCTGTTCGATGACGCGCGTAAAAAGAAAATCCCGTTTCTGCCGAACGTGATCGGCGTGGTGACGTCGCCCACCGGCGCGGTCATCCGCGATATCATGCACCGGCTGAACGAGCGCTTTCCGCGCCGCGTACTGCTCTGGCCCGTGATCGTGCAGGGCGCGGGCGCGGCGCAGGCAGTGGCGCAGGCGATTGCCGGATTTAACAGCATTCCCGAAGGATCACCCGACCGCCCCGATGTGATTATTGTCGCGCGCGGCGGCGGATCGCTGGAAGACCTGATGCCGTTCAACGACGAAATCGTCGTGCGCGCGGCGGCAGCCAGCAAAATTCCGCTCATCTCCGCCGTCGGCCATGAAACCGACACGACGCTGATCGATTACGCATCCGACCTGCGCGCCCCTACCCCGACCGCCGCCGCCGAAAAGGCCGTGCCAGTGCGCGTCGAGCTGCAATCCTTCGTCATGGAACGCCAGCAGCGCATGTTTGTTTCCGTCCAGCGGTTGTCGCAGCGATACGGTTTGCAGTTGCAGGGGCTGGGCCGCGGCCTCGGCGACCCGAAACGGCTGCTGGAACATGCGGTGCAGAAGCTCGACCATCTGGGCCAGCGGCTCGATAACGGGCTGGTATCGTGGCTGGAGCGCAAATCCGCGCGCGTGAAAGAACTCGCCGCCAAAATCTCCCCGCGCCCGCTGCTGCAGAAAATCGGCGATGCACAGCGGCATATCAAAAACTTCGCCGAACGCCTGACGAATACCGAGAACAAGATTTTGCATGATCGCGCAAAACACCTGAAAAATTTGTCCGCCATGCTGGAAAGTCTGTCTTTCGAGCGCGTGCTGGAACGCGGCTATGCGGTGGTCTATGACGAAAACCGCAACATCGTCAGCACGGCGGGCGATGCCGCGAAAAAAGAAAACCTCACCATCCGCTTCAAGGATGGCGAGACACCGGTGAAAAAGTAATCACACGGTCGGCGTAACAGCCGTATCGGTTTTTTTCAGGAAAATTTTCTCATACAGCGCCTGTGCGCCGACCATTGCGGCCATCAGGCACCAGAAAATCCAGAAGCCGTGCCACGGCGCGATGTTTTTCAGCAGCACCAGCGACATGACGGCGAGGGAGCAGAGTTTCGCCATCCAGACCAGTCCGGTGAAGAACAGGTTATCGCGATCCTTCGCCGCCAGTATCGCGAACGGCGCGATGCCCGCCGCAACGCCGAAGAAGAACGCTGCCAGCGGTTCGCGCCCCATCACGCCATACATCAGGTAGATCGTGCCCATGCAATACAGCGCGAAGGCGGTCACCATGTACAGCGTACTGAACAGCGCCATGAATTTCGACAGGCGCGGATAGGCGAGCGACACCACCTGCATCATGCCCGCGAAAAACGCGGCGGGAAACAGATAGAGCGGCAGGATGAGCGGAGAGAAGATGAGCGCGATGACGGCGGGCCAGATATGCGATACATAGCCCTGTGCCGCCAGCCAGCCGCCCGCAATCACCACGGCCGCGAGGTTCGCGTAAATCAGCGGCGTGAGTGATTTGCGGATAACGGTGGCGAATGCCAAAACGGGAACCCCTTAAATCAGAACGGGATCTCGTCGTCCATCTTGTCGGCCTTGCCGGAGGAGGCATAGTTGCCGCCCGAAGAACCGCCGGAGGATTCCATGCCGTAATCGCCGCCCGAGGATTCAAACGACGAACCGCCGCCCTTGCTGTCGAGCATGGTGATTTCGCCGCGGAAGGGGCGCAGCACGACTTCGGTCGTGTATTTCTCGGCACCATCTTTATCGGTCCATTTACGGGTTTCGAGCTGGCCCTCGATATAAACCTTCGCGCCTTTTTTGATGTATTTTTCAACGATGCCGACGAGGTTGTCGTTCAGGACCGAAATGCGGTGCCATTCGGTGCGCTCTTTCTTCTCGCCCGAGGCCTTGTCTTTCCAGGATTCGGAGGTGGCGATGGAGAAGCTGGCGACGCGGCCGCCATTGGCGAAGCTGCGGATTTCGGGATCTTTGCCGAGGTTGCCCACGAGGATGACTTTATTAACGCTGCCTGCCATGATTTTTTCGCCTTTTCTGTGCACTAAACAACTGAGATGTCCTTAAAAGGCTCTAGCCGAATCCCACAGTGTCGATTAGGATAATCCCATAACCGGACAGCAGAGAATCTGCGGCAATTCTGAAGCCTTGAAACGCCTTATGTTTATCATGGGGTGGGCGGGCTGACAAGATTGGTTGCAGCCAAAAATAAAGGGCAAAAACAATGCGCGCATGGCAACGGATGTTGAGCGGACGCCGCCTCGACCTCATCAACCCCTCCCCGATGGACATTGAAATTGAGGACATCGCGCACGGACTTTCCAGAGTCGCCAGATGGAACGGCCAGACGACCGGGGAACATTCTTTCAATGTCGCGCAACATTCCGTCATCGTTGAACAAATCTGCAATACCCTTGAACCGGCATCCGACCCGCAATGGCTGCTGGCGGCGCTGCTGCATGACGCGTCGGAATATGTCGTCGGCGATATGATCTCCCCGTTCAAGAATGCGCTCGGCGTAAATTACCGCGCGTTTGAAGACAAGCTGATGGAAGCGATCCATGTGCGCTTCGGCCTGCCCGCGCTGATCACCCCGCAGCTGAAAAAATACATCAAGCGCGCCGATAAAATCTGCGCCTGGCTGGAGGCAACGCAGCTGGCCGGATTCTCCGAAGCCGAAGCCAACGAGTTCTTCGGCCCGCCCCCCGCAGCTGTCAAAGGCTGGAGCGTGAAGCCCCTTTCCGCCAATGAATCGAAACGCCTGTATATCGAGCGTTTCTCCGAACTGGTCGGCGTGAAGCAGCAGGCGGTGGCTTAGCTGGTAACGCGGGAATAAACCGTCACTCCGTCGCGGACAACCCCGACAGGAATTTTTCGCTGTCGCTCTGGATCTGCGCGCGTTTGGCATCGTCCATTTTTTCGAGCGTGCGGTAGGGCATGGCGAGGCGGTGGTTTTTTCCCAGCACGGGTTTGTTCCGCATCAGGAAATCCCAGTAGAGGTAATTAAAAGGACAGGCATTCGGGCCGTTTTTTTCGGTGACGCTATAGGCGCAGCCCTTGCAGTAATCGGACATTTTGTTTATATACGCGCCGCTGGCCGCATAGGGCTTGCTGGCGAGGTATCCGCCATCGGCGAACAGGATCATGCCGGAGACATTGGGCATTTCAACCCATTCATAGGCATCGGCATAGACGACGAGGAACCATTCATTGACCTCGGGCGGCGACAGCCCCGCCAGCAGCGCGAAATTGCCCAGCACCATCAGCCGCTGGATATGATGGGCATAGGCGTTTTGCTTGGTCTCGGTGACGCATTGTTTCAGGCAGTTCATTTTCGTCTCGCCCGACCAGTAGAACCACGGCAGCGGGCGGTTCGCGCTCAGGAAATTTTCATCGGCATAGCCCGGCATTTTCAGCCAATAGACGCCGCGCACATATTCGCGCCAGCCGATGATCTGGCGGATAAAACCCTCCGTCGCATTCAGCGGCGCTTTGCCGTTGCGGTAGGCGCTTTCGGCGGCTGCCACAACCTCCAGCGGGTCGAGCAGCCCGCAATTGATATATGCGCTGAGGAAGGAATGATACATCCACGGATTGCCCTGCAGCATCGCATCCTGATAATCGCCGAAGGACGGCAGGCGTTCTTCCACGAAATGCGCGAGCGCCTTTAACGCATGCTTCCGCGTCACGGCAAAATAAAACGGATCGAGATCGCCGAAATGATCGCCGAACCGCGCTGCCACCAGCGAGATGCATTCTTTCGTGATGTCATCGGGCGCGAAAAACAGCGGTTCGGACCGGAACAGCCCGTCATTCCCGGGCGGCTTGCGGTTTTCGGCATCGTAATTCCATTGCCCGCCGACGGGGGCGTCGCCATCCATCAGGATGTTATAGCGGCGGCGCATGTCGCGGTAGAAAAATTCCATGCGCAGGCTGTCGCGCCCCTCGGCATAGGTCGCAAATTCGGCGGGGCTGCACAGGAAGCGGTCATCGGAGAGGATTTCGACAGGGATGCCGAATTCGCTTTCCCATGTCTCCATCGCTTCCCGCACGCGATGTTCGCCGGGGAATGTGACGACCATGCGGGACGGTTTACACATCTGTATGGCGCGTGCGACTTCGCCGGTGAATGACCCCG
>JAQSWE010000068.1:0-9979 GCA_029266795.1 Alphaproteobacteria bacterium
AAATATATCAGGGCACGACCAGCCTCGATGCGGCGGTCAAGATCCTCAACTTCTCCGACCGGATGTAACGATCAGGGCAGGGCCGGGCGCTTGGCTATACAAGTGCTTGGTTTCCTTCTATAATTGTTGTAACAATATCAGATGAGTTTATTTCTTAGGCTCATCTGTCAGGGGTTCAGGGCGAATAACCATGCCAAAGTTCAGCTACAGAGCAATTAACCAGAACGGTCGTCCCGTGCGCGGCGTCGTCAACGCGGCCAATGAAACCGAGCTTTTCAACCGGTTGAACGAAACCGGCATGTCCTTGCTCGACTGCAAGGAAATGAACGACAAGGCCAGCAAACTCGCCGCGCTGACGGCGAAAAAAGTCAAGGCGCGCGACCTGATCCAGATGTTCGTCCACCTGGAACAGCTGCAGAAGGCCGGCGTTCCGCTGCTGGACGCCTTGTCCGACGTGCGCGATACGGCTGAATCCACGCGCCTGCGCGATATCATGGGCGATGTTTACGGCGAAGTATCGTCGGGCTCCTCCTTCTCCGTCGCGCTCTCGAAACACCCGTCGATCTTCGAGCCGATCTTCATCTCGCTCATCAACTCTGGCGAAGAAACCGGTAACATGACCAACTCCTTCACGCAGGTGATCAAGCACCTGAAGTGGACGGATGCCATGTCGAGCAAGGTGAAAAAAGCCACCCGCTACCCGAAAATCCTGGGCGGCGTCGTCATCCTCGTCGTCTGGGTGATGATGACCAAGGTCGTTCCCGACGTGACGGGATTCCTGAAAGAGCTCGGCCAGGAACTGCCGCCTGTGACGCTGGCGCTGATTGCGACCTCCGACTTCTTCCAGAACAACTTCCCGGCGATTGCGCTCGCGCTCGTCGCGGCTTATGCGGGGCTGAAAATCTCGCGCAGCATGTCGGAAGGCGTGCGCTACCGCACCGATTATCTTGCGCTGCACTCGCCCGCCTTCGGCTCGCTGATCCGCAAGATCTCGCTCTCGCGCTTCTGCCAGACCTTCGCCGTTCTCTTCACCTCGGGCCTCGAGATCCTGAAATGCCTCGAGGCCGCGAAACAGACCGCCGGCAACCTCGTTCTCACCGAGGCGCTGGAGCGCGTCAAAGTCAACGTGCAGGAGGGCTCGCCCTTGTCGACCGCGCTCAACACCTCGGGCGAATTCCCGTCGCTGGTCGTGCGCATGGTCAAGATCGGCGAAGAGTCGGGTAACCTGACCGGGGTTCTCGAGCAGGTTTCGGAATTTTACAACCAGGACGTCAACGACGCGGTCGACGGCATGATCACCATGATCGAGCCCGCGATGACGGTCATCCTGGGGGGCATCATCCTGTGGATCGCGGCCGCCGTCTTCGGCCCGATTTACGGCAGCCTTGGCAAGATGGGGACGTAAGCGATGGTTGGGATCGGCGGCGGCAAGCGGGTGTTGATGGTGGGCGGCGAGGGCGTTGTCCTCTACGCGCCGCTCGGCAAGGGTATCGAGCGCGAGACCGCGATCTCCTGGGAAGTCCCCAACTTCGACGAGCAGCTCGTCGAGGCGCTCGATTCAAAGCACCGCGGCAAGTCGGTACTGGTGATTTTCGACGGCGCCGACCAGACCTACCGCAAGGAGGAAAACATCCCGAAGCTGTCGCCCATCGACCGGCCGCGCTTCGTGAAGCGGAAACTGGAACTCGCCTTCCCTAGCTATCCGATCCGCGCGTCGCTGGAGATCAAGCCCGCAAAGGGCAAAAAGCAATTCATCCAGCTGAAGGCCACGAAGGAAGAGGCGCGTTCTTACCTTTTCGTCGCGCTGCCCGACACCGACCAGCTCGACCGCATCGGCAACGCGCTCTATGAAACCGGCGTGCCGGTTTCCGGCTTCGGCCTGCTGCCGCTTGAATCGACCGGCATGGTGGCGGAATTGGCGGAGAAAGTTTTTGCCGGACAAGGCAAGCGTTCGCGCTGGGCTGTCGTCATCGGCCAGCATGAAACGGGCGGCCTGCGCCAAGTCGTCGTCAAGGACGGCAATCTTGCGCTGACGCGTCTCACCCCTACCTCCGAAGCCGGCACCAGCGGCACGGGCTGGGTCGATGAAGTGACCCGTGAATTCAAGGCGACTCTGACTTATATATCGCGCTTCGGCTATACCGATGCCGACGGCCTCGACGTCATCATTGTCTGCGGCGATGTCGAAAAACAGTTTTTCGACCCTAAATCGCTGCCCGTCACGCATTTTCAGTGCATCAATGCCGGCGAAGCGCTGCGACATCTCGGCGCAAAGTCCTTCGGCTTCGACAAGACCAATTTCGCGGATTCTGTGCACGCCGCCTGGGCGGGCAAGAAAACCGGCCTCAAGCTCGCGGTGCGCGTACCGTCCATCCACCGCATTATGGCGCCGCGCCTGGCCGCGCGCGCGGCCTCCGCCCTGCTGGCGGTCGGTGTCGTCGCCTTGGCCGGCCTGACGGCCGTCGACCTGCAGGCCTATGCGGGCGTGCAGAGCGAGATTTCCGACCGGCAGAACCAGAAAAGCATGCTGGAGCGCGAATACGAGCAGGAGGCCAAGGCGTTCGAGGGCCTGCCCGTGCGTCCCGACGCCGTCAAGGCGACGCTCGGCGTCAAGACGATGCTCGAGGCGAACAGCATCAACCTTTCGACCTACCTGCATATGCTGAAAAACACGCTGCCCTCCGACGTGAAGATCGAGGATTTCCTGATCGAACACATCCCCGGCCCCTCCCTGAAAGTGGGCAGCGCGACCGCGCCGCCGCCGAGCCTGCTCGGCGGGTTCCAGCAGGCGCCCGACCCGGCCGACCGCGGACAGGTGCATATCAACTTCAAGTTTTCGCTGCCGAAATCGATGCCGACGGACCAGAAGACTCTGCGCGCGGACGAGCTGCAGAAGGCGGTCGAGGCGGCGTTCCCCGGCTATGGCGTCACGCTGCAGCAGTTCGGCAACGTCGACCGCGGCGGCGGCAACATGCAGGGCAGGTTCGGTGAATCCTTGAGCGGCGGCACCACGGGCCTGTCGGTCGACGAGACGCCGGCGGAAATCGACATGAAAGGTAAACCCCTCGAATGAAGCTTATTGGCATCAAGCGGGTCATCCTTCTCGCGATCCTGTCGGGCATCAATGCGGCGATCGCGGCGGCGTATTTCCTCTGGATATCGCCGATGCTGACGGATTCGCAGAACGCGCTCAGCGCGATGTCGGGCGAGATCTCGACGCTGCAGGGCAAGATCCAGAACACCAAGACGGAGCTCGCGCAGTTCAAGGACAACCTGCCCAAATACAAGACGCTCGAGACGCGGGGCTTCATGTCGGCGCAGGACCGCTTCCAGATCAGCCGCGACCTCGATGCCGTGCGCAAATCGGCGGGGCTTGCCGGCTTCAACTTCAACATCAACGACCTGCAGGTCGTTGAAAGCCCGGAGGCGTCTGCCGCCAAGCTGCGCGTCCTGAACAGCCGCATTTCGGTCGACCAGGTGTCGTCGCTGATCGATGTCAATCTTTACGATTTTGTCGACCGTATGACGAAAGAATTCCCGGCGCATGTGCGCCTGCAGCAGCTGACAGTGCGCCGCAAGGAGCCGCTGAACAACGCGGCTTTCGTGCGTATTTCACTGCGCGACCCGATCAACCTCGTGCTGGCCTCGGCCATTTTTGACTGGATCACGATCGTCCCTGAAACGCCGCCGGTCGACCCCAATAACCCCAACGCGCCGAGGCCGTGATGACACGCTGGTCCGTTCCAATCGCCGGCCTCTTTGCAGCCGCCCTGATGACGCAGCCCGCAGCGGCGCAGCAGCCCTCACCGGCGGCACAGCCGCTTGCGATTCAGCAGAAGGCCGCCAACGCCGCCGCACTGGCGCAAGGGCAGGTTCCAGCCGCAGCCCCCGCCAATACCACGGCGTCCGCTTCCGGCGCGCTCGGCGGCGATGCGCCTGCCGCGGCCCCCGGCGCCGCCACGGCTGTCGCCAATCCCGGCATCGTGCCGGGCGTCTCGCCCTCGACCGCGCCCCCGCCGGAGCCGAAGGAAGACGTCAAAAAACCTTTCACCCGCTCGCTGTTCTTCACCGCGCAGGAGCTAGCCGACATCATCAAGGCCACCAAGGGTATCGTCAACCCCGGCAACAATCTCGGCAGCCCCACCGATAAACCCATCCCGCAGGTGCGCACCATCACGCTTACGGGCGTCCTTTACAAGTCGCAGGACGACTGGCTGATCTGGCTGAACGGCCAGAAGCTGAACCCGAAGACGCTGCTGCAGGAAATCGTCGACATCGAAGTGTTCCAGGATTCAAGCGTGCGCCTGAAGTGGTTTGATATCGGCCTCAACGGGATCATCGACATCACGATGCGCCCGCACCAGAAATACGACATTGTGACCGGCCTGCTGCTGCCGGTGCCGCCGGAGTAGACGGGATATGAGCGCAGCTTCCACCGCACCCACCGCCCCCGCATCGCCCGTCGCGGCTTCCGCGCCCCACGGCAATGCGATCCGCATCGCTGGCGTGACGGCCGATTACGGCCACGGGCCCGTGATCGAAGATATCAGCTTCGATGTGCCGACCGGCCAGACTTTCGGCCTTATCGGGCTGAACGGTGTCGGCAAGACGACGCTGATCAAGATCATTCTGGGCCTCATGGAATCCAGCAAGGGTTTCGTCGAGGTGTTCGGCAAAAAGACCCTCGATCCCGACAGCAAGGCGAAGATCGCCTACCTGCCGGAGAAGTTCGAGCCGCCGCCCTTTTTGTCCGGCCTCGAATTCGTGAAATTCTCGCTCGACCTGTACAAGCGCCCCTTCAGCGAAGAGGCCGTGATGCAGGCGGCGGACCGCGTATCGCTGACGCGCAAGGCGCTGAAGCGCCGCGTGAATACTTATTCAAAAGGCATGCGCCAAAAGACGGGACTTATGGGCACCTGGCTCACCGGCTGCCCGCTGCTCATCCTCGACGAGCCCATGAGCGGCCTCGACCCGCTGGCGCGCGTGCTGGTGAAAGACGAAATCGCCGCCTGCCGCAAGGCGGGCATGACCGTATTCCTGTCGTCGCATATTCTTTCCGACATGGACGAAATTTGCGACCGCATCGCCGTCATCCATGACGGACGCCTGAAATTCACGGGTACGCCCGCAGAGCTCAAAAAGAACGCGAACCAGGAATACTTGGAGCGCGCATTCCTCAAAGTCATCGAAGGTTCAAAAAGGGTCTACGAATCATGAAACTTTTCGGCAAAAAAGATAAAACCGCACCGGTTGCCAGCGACGATCTGCCGGGCGATGACCTCGGCGAAATGGATGCGGGCCTCGATGAAATGGAAGGCGCAGCCGCGCCGGCCCAGCCGCTCTCCGCACCGTCCCGCAGCCTGTCGGGTGCCGCCGGCGGCGGCCGTAAAAATCTCGTGATCCTTGCCCTGCTGCTGGCCGTCGTCGCCATCGGCGGCGGATATTTCTGGTTCATGGGCGAAACCGGCAACGAGCCGATCCACGTCACCGCGCAAACGCAAACCCCTGTTCCCCCCGCCGATATGGCAGCGGTTCCGGCGCCGGATGCTGCCGCGCCTGCGCCGGATGCACTCGCCGCCGCGCAAACGCCTGCGAATCCCGCAGATCCCTTCGCTGCGCCCGCCGCTGATCCTGCGGCACCCGTCGCGCCCGCGGCACCGGCGGATCCCGCCGCAGCCGCAGCTGCATCGACCGACCCGCTCGCCGCATCGTCGGTGCCTGCCGATCCGGCGGCACCCGCAACGGACCCTGCAGTGGCGTCAACCGACCCCGCAACGGCGGCAGCGGATTCAGCGGCAGCTATCCTCGGCCAGCCGCCCGCTGACGAGGCGACTGCGCTTGCCGCCATTCCGGGCGCCGGAAATCCCGCCGATATGCCCGATGACCAGATGCCCGATATGCCCGCCGCCGCAACGGCTCCCGCAACGCCCGACGGCATGCCGCCGCAACCCGCCGCGGATCCTGCAGCGGATCCTGCAATCGCCGCCGGCACGACGCCTGTCGAGCCGGCACCCGGCGAAGCAGCCCCTGTCTGGGCAGCGCCGGGCACCGCCACTGTTCCCGGCACGACCAACCCTGCCGCGACCGCCACCTCGCCAAACGAGGCGGAGCTTGCCATCGTGCAGCACGCCGATGTCATCGACCAGCTCAGCCGCCCCGCCGGCACGCCAAACGCCGCGCCGGCACCCGCCGGCACCGGTGCGCCCTTCGACCCCGCAAGCGGCGGCGATGCGAATGCCGCCGCAATGAAAAGCGTGGACGACATCCTCAGCCAGCAGACCACGGTCAAGGCCGTGGTACGCCCTATCCCCTCCGGCTACATGACGATCCGCCGCGAAAGCGACGCCGGCAGCGTCGACAGCCGCCTGAAATCGGCGCGCGTTGCGCTCGCGCAGGGCAACAACGCCGCGGCGCTCGAGCTGTTTGACGACCTGTACCGCGATTATCCGAAGGACAAGCGAATCCTGATGGGCCGCGCCGTGTCGCTGCATAAGCTCGGGCAGGCGGACGAGGCGCTGGCTGCTTACGAGGCCGTGCTGAACCGTGACCCCAAGAATATCGACGCGCTCAACAACATGCTCGGCCTGTTGAAGGCGAAAGACCCGCAGCTAGCGGTCGAGAAGCTGGAGGAACTGCACAATGCCTATCCCTATCAGGGCGATATCGCAGCGCAGCTCGGCATTAGCTATGCGACGACGGGCCAGTATGACCAGGCATTGCGCTATCTCGGCCTTGCCGACAGCCTGAAGCCGGGCTCGGCATTCGTGCTGTACAACAAATCGGTGCTGCTGGACAAAATGGGCCGCACGCGCGAGGCGGCGACGCTTTACCGCCAGATCCTGCGCCTGGCCGCAGACGGCGATATCGACCAGAACCTGCCGCTGGAATCCATCCGCCGCCGCCTGGCCGCGCTGCAATAACGCGGGAGGAGAGGCGGGATGTATGACGATATCCCGCTGCCGGATGGTGTCTATCTGGCCGTCACCGTTTTACTCGGCCTTGTGGTGGGCAGTTTCGCGACGGCGCTCGCCTACCGCATTCCGCGCGATATTTCGATCCTGAAAAAAACGCGTTCGTCCTGCACATCCTGCGGGCGAAACCTGACGGCGCTTGATCTCGTGCCGCTTTTCTCGTGGTTATTCCTGCGCGGGCGTTGCCGCAGCTGCGGGGCATCCATCGGCTGGCAATACCCGCTGATCGAGCTTGGCACGCTCGCGCTGTGCCTTGCCTTTCATCTCCGTTTCGGGTTTTCGGTGCCGCAGATATTCTGCCTGTTTGCGCTGGCGCCGCTGGTGACGGCGGTCGTTGCGATCGACTTCGGCTATAAAATTATACCCGACAGCCTGAATCTCGCGATGCTGGCGGCGGGCGTGGCGATGCTGGCCCTGAATGCCTTCCAGTCGCCCGATGCAGTCGATTTTATCGTGACCCGCGGCGGGGAAGGATTGGGCGCTGCCATATTATATGTGGCGGTATCGCTCGCGCTGCGGCAGGGGATCATGATCTGGCGCAAAAAAGACGCGCTCGGCTGGGGCGACGTGAAGTTTTTCGCGGTCGCGGGCTTCTGGCTGGGTCTCAACCCCGATTCCGCCGCCTATCTGATGCTTGTTGCGGGCGTTATCGGCATTTTTCTGGCGATTGTGTGGCAAAAAATCAAAAAAGAAGCCGAATTTCCCTTCGGCCCCGCCATCCTGCTCGCCTTTGTGGCCATGCTGCTGTGGCAGGGGCCTGTTTTCCTCCTCCAGTGATAGGCACGCTCTTCCAAATATGGCAATCCAGAATTTACCGTTTATTCAATCTATTTAGGCTATCGTATGAAGGTGCAGCGGCGGGCAACGACCTGTCGCGCCATCTATCCAGGGCGAATGGGGGCCAATCGTGGACATTACCGAACTTCTGAAATTCACGCTCGATAACAAGGGCTCGGACTTGCACCTCGCGGGCAACAACCAGCCGATCGTGCGCATCGACGGCGATCTCCAGCGCATCAAGACAGATGTCCTGACCGCCGACGTCATCCGCTCCATGCTGTTTTCGGTCATGACCGAAGAGCAGCGGGCGATTTACGAACGCGACCTCGAGCACGACTTTGCAATTTCACTGGGGCAGGACGCGCGTTTCCGCGTCAACGCCTTCACGAACCGTCAGGGCTCTGCCGCCGTCTTCCGGGTCATTCCGACGAAAATCCCGACGATGGAGCAGCTTGATCTGCCGCCCGTCATCCGCCGTTTGGCCGAACTTGAAAAAGGACTCGTGCTTGTGACCGGCCCGACAGGCTCCGGTAAATCAACGACGCTGGCGTCGATGATCAACCACATCAACCAGAAATACCCGTACCACATACTGACCGTCGAAGATCCTGTCGAATTCTTCCACAATTCGAAAACCTCGCTCGTCAACCACCGCGAGGTCGGCAATGACACCAAGTCATTTGGACGCGCGCTGAAATCCGCCCTTCGCGAAGACCCCGACGTCATTCTGGTGGGGGAGATGCGCGACCATGAAACGATTTCGCTCGCGCTGACCGCCGCAGAAACAGGCCACTTGGTTTTCGGAACGCTGCACTCGAACACCGCCGCCAAAACCATCGACCGCGTCATCGACGTGTTCCCCGCCGCCGAAAAAGAAATGGTTCGCGCGATGCTGTCGTCATCGGTGCAGGGCATTATCGCACAGTCGCTGCTGAAAAAGGCGGGCGGCGGCCGCGTCGCCGCGCACGAGATCATGGTCGGCACGAACGCGGTGCGGAACCTGATCCGTGAAAACCAGCTCGCCCAGATTTATTCGATGATCCAGACCGGCTCGCGCTATGGCATGCAGACGATGGAAGATTCGGTGAACGACCTTCTCATCTCGGGCCTCGTGACGCAGGAAGTCGCGGATGAGGTCCTGAAAGACGCAACGGAATCGCTTGAGGAAGCGTCCGCCCCCGCGGGCGGCGCACATGGCGCGAAAGGCGCACCGCCGCCGCCGCCGAAAAAAGGCAACCCGCTGACCGGCAAGGCCCCAGCGCCTGCCGCAGCGAAGCCGCCGCCCATGACAGAAGAAGACAAGCCTGAAGGGGGATATTCCTTTTGAGCGGAGTTGCGATTTATGCTTATCTCAACGAGATGATCCAGAAGCAGGCGACCGACATCTACATCACAGTCGGCGTACCGCCGACCTTGCGCATCGAGGGCGAGCTGCACCCGCTCGGCGAACAGATCCTGCAAGAGGACGACGTGCAGGCGATGCTGAACGAAGTGCTGACGTCGCGCCAGCGGCGCGAATTCGATTCGAACATGGAGCTCAACCTCGCCTTCGACATGGGCAAAGAAGGCCGCTTCCGCGTGAACGTGCTGCGCCAGCGCCAGCATACCGCGATGGTTATCCGCCGCATCACCAGCACCATCCCGAGTTTCGAGCAGCTGCGCCTGCCGAAAATCCTGGAGGCGCTGGCAATTGAAAAACGCGGGCTCATAATGGTGTCGGGCGTGACCGCCTCGGGTAAGTCCACCTCGCTTGCATCGATGATCGATTTTCGCAACCGCACGCATGGCGGCCATATCGTCACGATCGAAGACCCGATCGAATATTATCACGAGCATAAAAAAGGCGTCGTGACGCAGCGCGAAATCGGCATCGACACCAATTCCTATCAGGTCGCGCTCAAGAACGCGCTGCGCCAGAAGCCCGACGTTATTCTCGTCGGCGAGGTGCGCGATCCGGAAGTCATGGAGCAAACGATCACCGCCGCGGAAACCGGCCACTTGTGCTTTGCGACGATCCATACGAACAACGCGTCGCAGGCGATCGAGCGCATGATCAACTTCTTCCCCGAAGACCGCCAGCAGCAGATGCGCATCGCGCTCTCGCTCAACCTGCGCGCGATTATCGCGCAGCGCCTCGTGCGCTCCATCAATGGCAGCATGGTTGTCGCGCTTGAAATCCTGCTGAACGAAGCGCTTATCAAGGAACTGATCCTCAAGGGCGACACCGT
>JAQSWE010000068.1:10000-14465 GCA_029266795.1 Alphaproteobacteria bacterium
CGACCAGTCGATCTTCAAGCTCTATACCGAAGGCCTCATTACAGAACTAACTGCCGTCGCCGAAGCCGATATTCCCGCAGATATGAAAATTCGCGTGCAAAATGCGAAAATCGGCGGCAAGTCTTCCGGCATGTCCAACATTGACACCTCAAAACTCTCCCTGTAACAATGTTTGATATCAAAACCATAGACTGGTTTTGAGGTTCAACATAATTATACAGAGTTAGGGCATCCTGGCATGACTGGTCGTTTTTCTAGCCTCGTCCGCGTTTCGATCATTGCGGTGGCCCTCAGCCTCTCCGTCGCCAGCTGCCAGCTCGGTAAAAACCAGCTCACGTATGACCGCGCAGCCGAGGCGGACCGCCAGAATTTCCGCGATGCGATGGCGCCTATTCCCACGATCCCCAATAGCCAGGTGGCGACGCCCGAATTCCAGTCTGTCATCACCACGCCGAATGAACTCAAAATGCCGTCGCCGCTCGTTACGGTCTCCGTCAACCAGACGGTTTCCCTGCGCGACCTGATGTATCAGCTGGCCGAGCAGGCGGATGTCGATCTTGAACTGGATCCGCAGATCCACGGTTCGATTATTTTCACCGCGAAAGACCGTCCCTTCGACCAGGTCATCGACCGCATCACGGAAATGGCGGGTCTGCGCTACGACTTCACCAACGGCGTCTTGCGCGTCGAACTCGACCGCCCTTTCCTGAAAAACTATGACGTCGGTTTCCTGAACGTCGAGCGCAAGGGCGAGACCTCGATCAACACGACCTCTTCCAGCTCCACCAGCACGACGTCGAACAAAGTCGAGAACGACCTGTGGAAAGAGCTGAACGACGGCCTCGAGCAGGTTCTCTCCGCATCCGACACCTATGTTTCGCTCGCGACGCTCTCTGATCCGGTCGCGCAGGCCGTCAACCCGCTGCCGCCGCCCATGGTGTCGGCAGATCCCAACGTTCCGCCGCCGCCGCCGCCGCTGCCCGGTTCGCCCGAAGTCGCGCCCATTCCGGCATCTCAGGCCCCGACGCTCCAGATCACCACGCCGCAGGGCGCTCCCATGGTGCCGAGCCCGCCGTCGACCTTTACTGTCAGCGAGCAGACGGGCGTTGTCTCCGTCTTCTGCAGCGCGCGCCAGCACAAGATTGTCGCGAAGTTCGTCAACGCCTTCCGCAAGCGCGTGTCGACGCAGGTGCTGATCGAGGCGAAAATCTTGCAGGTCGACCTGAACGACGAATACGCAACCGGCATCGATTGGGGTGCGCTTAACCTCACGGGCCTGCTGCAGGTCAACGGCTCTTTCCCGCTGCCCAGCCTGTCCTCGGCGCCCGCCGCCACGTTCGGCTTCACCTTCAAGCCGGGTAACGACTTCAATACGGCCGTGAACGCCATCTCGCGCTTCGGCACGGTGCGCGCGCTGTCGAGCCCCCGCGTGACGGTGCTGAACAACCAGCCGGCGATCGTCAACGTGACGCGCGACAACGTCTACTTCAACTTCCAGGCCACAACGACGCCGTCGACCACGGCGGGCGTCGCTCCTACCGTTTCGCTCTCCTCGGAACAGCGTAACGCGCCCGAGGGCGTGATCCTGGCAGTGATCCCGACTGCAAACGCGGACACGGGCGAAATCACCCTGACGCTTCGCCCGACCGTCTCCAAGGTCGTGAACCGCGTCGCCGATCCGACGCTGACGCTCCAGCTCGCGATCGTGGGCGTGCCGATCCCTGCAGGCCTGACCAACAACAACATCCCGGAACTTTCGGTGCAGGAAATCGACTCCATCCTCCACATGCAGTCCGGCCAGATGATGGCGATGGGCGGCTTGATGAAGGATGAAAACACCGTGACGCAGGAAGGCGTGCCGATCTTGGGCGACGTACCCTATATCGGCGGCTTGTTCCGCAGCCATGTTGACCTCGTCCGCAAGTCGGAACTGGTGGTGCTTGTGCGCGCGCATATCATATCCGGCGAAAACCTCGACGAGATCGACAAGAAACTTTATAAAAACCTGTCCCTCGACCGCCATCCCGGCCCGATGTAAGGCAGGGGAGCGGTTGAACACATGATATCGGGACCGCTCGTCAAATACGTGCTCACCGCTGCCATTCGCGACAGGCTCATCATGACCCTGATGTTGATGGTCGCGACGGGCGCCGCCATATCGGTGTTTTTGGGGGCGGCGACCATCACGGAAAAGGAAAGTTTCGCGCTGGTCTTCGGCGCAAGCGGCCTTCGCTTCCTCGGCGTCGTCGGGATCGTACTGTTCTGCTGCTTCTACACACGGCGCAGCTTCGAGACCAAAGAGGTCGAGTTCCTCCTCTCGCGCCCTCTCTCACGCATGACGTTCCTGCTCAGCCATGCCTTCGCCTTCATCGTCCTTGCGGTTGCGATTGGTATCGCCGTTTCTGTCGCCGTGTTCATGCTGGGCAAGCCGCAGCTCGACGGTTTCATCCTTTGGTCCCTTAGCGTCTGCGTGGAATTCGCGGTGATGGCGGTCGCGGCGCTATTTTTTGCCATGGTCGTGTCCAGCGCGTCCGGCTCCGCGCTTGCGGCACTCGGCCTTTACGTGCTCGCCCGCCTCATCGGCACACTGCTCGGCATCGCCTATCAGGCGCCGGAAAACTTCGTTTTCGCCTTGCTCAACAACACGATGGAAATCATCTCCGCCCTTGTGCCGCGCCTGGACCTCATGGGGCAGACCTCGTGGCTCGTCTACGGCGTGGAAGGCTCGGGCGGGATCGGCTACACGCGCGAGGCGGGTGCCTATGCGCACCGTGTCGCCACGATGTTCGGCCTGCACGGTTTGATGGCGGTGCAGGGCCTGCTCAGCATCTTCCTGCTCCTCGCCGCCGCCGCCTACGATTTTCGCCGCCGGGAGTTCTGATGTCCGTCACGCCCAAGGTCCGCGTCATCCTGTTCCTCGGAGCCGCGCTTGCGCTGAACCTCGCCTTCTGGGCCGGCACCAAATTCATTTACGCGAAATGGGAAGGCGTGCCGCCCGTGCCGACGCGGGCAGGGGCCACCATGATGGCGCTGGGCGACCAGCAGTTTTCCTATCGCCTCGCCGCGATCACGCTGCAGAACCTCGGCGATTCCGGCGGCCGCGTCACGCCCATCCGCGATTACGACTACGCCAAGCTGGGCGCATGGTTCGACCTGCTGGACGGCCTCGATCCTGCCTCCGACCACGTGCCGATGCTCGCGGCCTATTACTTCGGCGCGACGCGCGTCCCGGCGGACGTCGCCGTGATCGTGGATTATCTGGCCAAAGTGGGGGAGCGTCCTGTCGGCTCGAAATGGCGCTGGCTCGTGCATGCCGTTTTCCTTGCGCGCCACCGCCTCGGCGATCTGCAGGTTGCGCTTGATCTCGCCTATAAACTGTCAAAGATGCAGCTTCAGGATGACGTGATGCCGGCCTGGGGTCGGCAAATGCCTGCCTTCGTCCTGAAAGCCAAGGGCGACCGTGAAGATGCGCGCAAGATCATGGTCGATCTCTTGGCGAGCGGAAAGACGTTCCACCCGAACGAAATCAATTTCATGAAGGCTTATCTTATCGAGGAACTCGGCATGGATGCGCGGGAGGTCGATCGTCTCACGACGGCGCGCCCCGAGACGGATGTCGAGAACATCCGCCGGCCCCGGCCTGCGCCGCAGCCGGAATAGCTCCGGTCGGGGAAGGACAGATGCACTTCAATTACCAGATCACCTTCAGCCTTATCGAGTGGCTGACGCTGACCGGCCTCGCGCAATGCGTGTTCATCCTCGTTTATATCGGTTTTCGTGCGCGTAATTTCCGTCAGGCCTCGATCGCTATCGCGTATTTCCTGTCGCTCGCGCTCGCCTTCGGTTTTCAATTCGCCCTGCGGCTTGAAGATTTCGAGGCATCCATCCGCCTCGCGCTGTGGTTCGCGGGCGCGCTTGGCACACCGCTTTGTTACCTTCTTGTCCTCCAGGTCGTGCGGCCCGCCGTATTTCCGGGCTGGCGGCATTTCATTCTCCTCGGGGCCGTGCCGCTCACGCTGCTGACGGCACTCGCGCTGTCCGGCCTTCAGCGCGCCTGTGCCGGGCTTCTCTGCCCCCGTTTTTTCGAGATGCTGTATTGGATATGGTCGATGGCGGGGGCGCTCTGCATGTTGGCGCTTTTTTTCCACCGCGACCTTTTTGTACGGCTGCGCGGCGAACGCGCGGCGAACGAGCGTTACTGGCTGGTGATGACGCTGATCGGCGCGAATGTGCTGCGCGTCGTGGTCAACTTGCTGCTGTCGACCGGCAATATCGCGCTCGGCGACGCCGATGCACTGCAGGCGGCGCTCGGCATCGCCTTCGCCTATCTTGCGACGACGACTCTCTTCCGGGTTTACCCTTTGCCGGTTTCTCTCAAGGGCGGCCCCGTGGCGGGGTTAAGCGCTGAAGAAGAGGGAATCGCGGAGAAGGTAAAGAAGCTGATGGAGCTTGAAAAAGTATATCA
>JAQSWE010000069.1 GCA_029266795.1 Alphaproteobacteria bacterium
TGGCATTTAACACTTTTTTAAGATTTGACTTGTACTTTTATGGCATTTCCTGTACAGTCTTTTTAAATGACGGAAGTCCGTCCGATACCTTAGTATTCTGTTAAATACGTCCTGCGCATCCCGGGACCTTACTATAGAAAAGAGGCACCATGGCGAAGATCACCAAAGGCAAGGCAAAGACCACCGGCACCACCAAAAAGCCCGCCGCGGCAAAACCCGCCCCCGCAGTCGTGAAAAAGACTGCCACCGCAGTTAAAGTGACGGTGAAAGGCAAGACGACCATGAAGGTCGCTCCTCCCGTGCAGAAAGCAAAGCCCGCTCCTCAAGTTCAAAAAACTGCCCCGGCTCCGGTCGCCGCAGCCCCCGTACCCGCTCCGGTCGCCAAGAAGCCCGAGAAGCTCGATTTCACCACCGGTGACTTTGTGGTTTATCCCGCCCATGGCGTCGGTTATGTCGAAGGCGTCGAAACGACGACCATCGCAGGTATGGAAATTACCCTCTACACCATCTGCTTCGAAAAAGACCGCATGCGCCTCAAGCTGCCGATCACCAAGGTGAAATCGTCCGGCCTGCGCAAGCTTTCCTCTAAGGACCGCCTGAAAGATGCGCTGGCGACCCTGCAGGGCCGCAGCCAGACCCGCCGCGTGATGTGGAGCCGCCGCGCGCAGGAATACGAAGCAAAGATCAACTCGGGCGACCCCGTTGCGATTGCCGAAGTCCTCCGCGACCTCCGCAAGGACACCGACGAAAGCGAACAGTCCTACAGCGAACGCCAGATCTATCAGGCTGCGCTGGAGCGTCTTGCCCGCGAAGTCGCCGCGATCGAAAAGATCGACGAAAAGAAAGCTGCCGAGAAACTGGAAGCAGTCCTCTCGAACGTCGCTTAATCCTTTCGCTACAGATTAAAAAACGGCCTCCGGTTTCGGGGGCCGTTTTTTTATGGGGTCGAATGATCAGGGCTGTGGGTTATCGGGTCGGGCAGCAGGCTTGATGTTCCAGACGTTCTGTTCGTGAACCGGCCACTGCGGCACGACCTTGGGCGCTGCGGGTTGCGCGGCCACATCGAAGGCAGGCTTGATGTCCTGCACGGGCAACGGCGCTGCCTCTACCACAACTTCCGGCACGATGACCGGCTTCGGTGCTTCCGGCGCGGGCTTTACGGGGCTTTTGCCACGGATCGTGAAGACTTCCGGCACCCATTCGCGCAGGAATTTGTAAGAGTCTTTCACCGGCTTTTTCAGCACATGCACGATAGGCTTGGCGACAAGGCCGGTCGTAACGCCAGCCGCAAACGACGCGCCAAGCTTCACAAGGCTGTGCATATAGGTGCTGGAGACCACCGTTGAAATCGTGCTGTTGACGAATTCGCCGATCGCCGGAACGCCGTGGAACAGCAAGCCGCCGCCCACCATGAAAATGGCAAGGCCGCCCGCGATGGAAATGCCGTTCAGCACATGCGGCTTGCCCGCCAGCAGCGCGCGGCCGATGGGGCGCGCGGCTTTCGACGGCAGGCTGTCGCTCTTGCGCGTCGCAAGCCAGGTGCCGAGGTCTTCCATCTTGATGATGCCGGTGATGATGCTGTAAACGCCAACCGTCGCGCCCAGCGCAACACCGGCCATGACCATCGCCTGCGTCGCAAAGGGCAGCGCGAGTGTCGCAGCCATCGTGACGGCTGTGATTTCACCGGACAATATCATGTCGGTCCTGATCGCGCTTTTAACCTTGCGGGCGCGGGCCGCTGCCGGGTCTTCACCGGGAATAGCGGCGGGTGCAGGACGATGCTCCTCGCCCTTCCACATCGCCTTCATTTTGCCGATGCCTTCATACGCGAAATAAATGCCGCCGGCGGCCAGCATGGGCATGACCGCCCAAGGCATAAAGAAATGTACGCCGAGCGCGGCAGGCACAAGAATCGCCTTGTTCTTCAGCGAACCCTTGGCGACGTCAACGAGGATCGACATGTCGCGCTTCTGGACATAGTCATCGTCGCCAATTTTGGCGGGGGATTTATCGGCGACGCTATCCGTCTTCTCCGCCGCGACCTTTACCATGGTCGCGATTTCATCCAATAGAATTACCAATGCGCCGCCGCTCGCCATCTCTGCTCTTCTTTCAATTTTTTTACGTGGGATGATCGCGGGCTAGGAGGGGTTTCCAAACGGGGAAAAGCGCTAGGAGGCGATGCACATCCTTTTTATCTTAGTGCAGTGCAGCATTCAAATCAAAAATCATAAGACATTGATAACACGAAGATAAAATAACGATGCGGTACACCTCATAATTATTTTTAGCTTACGACTCGTGCCCTGCGGTGATGGAAAAGTAGTAATTTAGTTGTTGATATTGCTCATTATTGTTGCCCTTTGCGGTCGCGTACGCTACAATCATTATGTCAACGCCATCGGGATTTCATGAAAAAACAGGATTTTTGCGTCATCGATGCGGGACCGCTGATTACGATGGCGCTGGGCGGCGCGCTCGATACGCTGACGGCTGCGGGCGATTATTTCCAGTTCAAGGTGCTCGACATCGTGGCGCTCGAGGCCGGCAGACGGGACCGCCCTGGCGGTAACGAGATTTCCGAGTGGATCGACAAGATGAAAGCCGCCGGCAAGCTGGATGTCATCGAGACCGAAATCGGCCTGATCACCAAGACCGAACGGATCGAAAACCCGTTCTACCGCCTCAAGAATGCCGGCGAACTTGCCATTGCAGAATGGATTGAAAATGGCGGGCTGAAGGACGCAAATTCCACGCTCGTCGTTTACGAGGATAAAGATACGCGCAGGCTGCTGGAGCACATGCAGCCGGATGCCGATGTCGACGCCGTTTCCACCCGCGCCTTCCTGATAGCGGGCGAGCAGATGGGATTTGTGAAGGACGCGGGCGCGCTTTGGGATAAGATACATAGCAATGCGCCCACGCGCAGCGACGTCGCCAACAGGTTCCAGGTCAGCACGAGAGCGCCCAGCCCATGACAACTCCCCTCGCCCCGCCCGACAAAAAATTCTATCCTGTCCTGAAGAAATATTCGGACGGCGGCATCTCCGCATCTAATGCGGCGTATGAAATTTACGAGATGAAAATCCCCGGCTACGAAGACCCCAGCGCGTCGGAAGTGATTTTGTGGGCGAAGATGGCGGGCTTCGGCATTCCCGCGCCTTCTGAAGAAGAAGCGAAGGCGGAAGCGGCCGCCCTGCTGAAGAAACGCACAGAAAAATAATTTATGGTGCCGACGGCTTGCGACCGCCCAGCTTGAATTTTGCGAGCTGCGCGCAGAGTTTTTGGGGCAGGCCTTTTTTCAATACTTCGCGGGATTTTTCCATGGCTTCATGGTGGGCGCGGTCGCGTTCGATGCGGAATTTGATGATGGCTTCGGCCGTTTCCTTGTGGCCGTGCAATTCCGCTTTGGCGCTGGCATTCAATCCGGCGTTGTTCAGGCGCTTGTCATCCGCGCCGCGTTTCAGCAGTTCCAGCGCGAGTTCGGTGCGACCCATCCATGCGGCGATGATGATCGGCGTGTCGCCGTTCATGTCGGGGCGCTCGATGCTCGAGCCATTATCGAGCATATAGCTCACGCCCGCCACGTTCCCCGCCTTGCACGCCCACATCAGCGCGGTGTAGCCGATCGGCTCGCCGCGCACGGCATCAAGGTTTTCGCGCCCGTGCTTGTCGATAAATTTCTGGATGCCTAGGATATCGCCGTCCGACGCAGCGCTCATCAGGTCGCCCAGATCGCGCAGATCAAGGCCCTCGGTAACGGCGTTGTTGAATTTATCACTCAGCATCGCAACGGCTCATCCATGTTGGAACATGGCAAGACTAGCAAGTGATTTTTCTTATGTCAAACTATGAAAAGACGCGCGATATCAGCCTTTTGCAATATTCACGCAGCAGATATTTTCGCCCTTCGCCAGCAACGGCGCTTTGCCGCCGGGCAACAGCTTCGTGCTCATGTAACGCGCAGAGAGATCGGCGGCAGAATAATCGCGGTGGAGGGTAAATCCGCGCGCGGATAAAAACCCGGGAATGTTTTCCGGCTCGATGCCCCATTTCATCGGCTCGCCTTTCAACTGCAGCCACAGCCGCGCCATCCATGTCTGGCTGTCGAAACCGATCACGCCGAGCGGCGACTTCGCCATGTAGGTAAAGATCAGGCTGCTGTCAGGATGCTTGGCGCAGGCGCGGATGCCTGCAAAAAATTTATCCAGCTGCTTCGCATCGAGGTACATCGTAATCCCCTCGGCGATAAAGATCGTCGGCAAGCTGGCGTCGAACCAGGCGGGCGCGAGCGCGTCCGTGATGGAGGATGTCGTGAGGTCAGCGGGGCAGAAAAACAGGTTCGCGCCTGCATCGGCCAATGCCGCCATTTTAACAACCTGCGTGGCAGGATGGTCGAGCTCGAAAAACCTTACCTGCGGATAATTTTTATGCAGCGCCGCCGCCAGCGGGTCAAACCCTGCGGCGATGACGACAACCTGCTTCACCGCGCCTTTTTCAATTTGTCCCTGCACAATGCTTTCGATCAGCTTCTTGCGCAACGCGAAATGCAGGTAGAGGCCGGGGATGCTGCAACGCTCGATTATTTTTAAAATGCGCCGGTTTAAGCGTTGGGTAAAGACAAGGCGGCTCTGGGCATCGAAGCTGACCATTGCGGTGAGCATATCGACGACAGGCGAATAGAATGCCCCGCCCAGCTCTTCGACAAAGCGTTCGTAATACCATTTATAAGTTTCGTCGACGGCCCAAGGTTGCGTTTCCGCGAGCATGGCTTGCGAGCGGGCAATCAGGATCGCGGTCGCGCTAGGCTTGTTCGCTTTCATGGGGTCAGATCTGGGGCGGGCGTTTGAAGCTGGCGGTGCGCGGGGCGGCGATTGCGCCGGTCGTGCCGGTGCGCAGCAGCTCGACCGTCTCGCGCATCTCTTTTTTCTGCGCGGCCTCAATTTCCGCACGACGCTTACGTTCTTCGATCAACAATCGCAACGCGTCTTTGTTGCGCCCGCGCTCGGCGCGCTCTTCGGCGTTACGTGAGGCGTTGTCTTCTGAGTCGAGCGAAGCACCTGCCGATAGCAGATATGAAATCGTGTCTTTCTTGCGCGCCGACATCATAGGGATTTCGTTGCGGGCGGCGGCGTGATACGCGGCATGCATCAGCGGTGTCATGCCCGTTTTATCCTGCGCCTCGATATTCGCGCCGCGACCGACGAGGAATTGAACCATTTTCGTGAAGCCGCGCAACGATGCCGACATCAGCGATGTCATTCCGTTATTGTCGGGTGCGTCAATATTCGCGCCGCGTTGCATCAGGATATCGATCACGCCGGTGCGCCCTGTTTCGGTCGCATGCTGGATCATCGTCTTGCCGTCTTTGTCGCGCACATTGACGACGGCGTCGGCTTTTTCCGTGATGAATGCAGCCACCGCTTCCTTAGTGCGGTAACGCACAAGGTCGGTCAGGCGCGCAATATCCTCCTGCGAATAGGGGGAAGCGGCATTGTTAAATGTAGGCGCAGCAGCCACGGGTCCGGTCATCCTAAAATTAAAGAACGTACAAGCCTACCAGTCGTTAATGATTATGTCAAAACCTTAAACTCCATCTTCCGGAATGTGGAAAAAAAGCGTATGTTCAACAAAATCAACGCAGCGAAGGCCATGTCTTTTAAAAGTAAATTCAGCAATTTGGGCCAGCCCAAACGCATCTGGACGGTTTCGGCCATCCATGGTGCCGTCAGCCAGCTGCAAGCGATTCACAAAACGATTTACGAGAAGTTCGAGCCCGGCGACCGGCTGGTCTATACAGGCAATTATCTGGGCGGCGCAAAGGGTGATGCGGTTGCGACCATGAACGACTTGCTCTATTTCCGCCGCAGCCTAATGGCGAAAGAGGGCGTGCAGGCGGACGACATTGTTTACCTGCGCGGTCAGCAGGAAGAAGTCTGGAGCAAGATCCTGCAACTGCAATTCGCGCCCAACGCGTCGCAGGTTGTGGAATGGATGGCCGAGCACAATGCGGGGCTCGAGAGCATGCTGTCAGGCTACGGCTCATCGCTCGAAGAACTGCGCCGCACCGCGCGCGAAGGCACGATGAGCCTCACGCGCTGGTCGAACGGCCTGAAGCAGAAAATACGCGACATGCCGGGGCACGAGCAGTTTTTCTCCATCCTGCGCCGCGCCGCATTTACCGAGCATAACGGCAGCAACGACAACAATATCCTGTTCGTCCATGCGGGCATTAACCCCGCCCGCCCCTTCACCGATCAGGGCGACGAATTCTGGTGGGCGTCCAAAAACTTCAACGGCATGGCACCTTACGCGCCCTTCAAGGCCGTCGTGCGGGGCCATGACCCCGACCATAACGGCGTCCATGTCGGCAAAGCCTCGATCAGCCTCGATGGCGGCTGCGGCTATGGCGGTAAACTTGTCTGTGCCCAGATGTCGTCCGCTGGTGACATTATCGAGATGTTTGCAGCCTGAATGTGACAGGGAAATAAGTGCCCTGTAACCTGTAACCTTTTGCGCAGGATTTCCGAATATTTTTCGTGGACTCTATTGTCTGCCAGACGTTGGCGGACTAGGAGCAAGCGCGCTGATTTGGCAACTTATGGAACATTATCAGCGGCAAAACGAAACAATGCTGCGCCGCAACGTATATCCTGTAATTCCCAATTGTTTCAAGGTATTAAATGGCACGGAGATTGCAGGTTTGTTAACCAAGTTCGGATAATATAAGGATGGGTGATCCGGTTGAGGCCGGCCAGCGTACAAAGCATACAAAAGTAACGAATAGTCGCTAACATCACCCAGCCACCACATAACGGGTATAGAAAGAAAGAAGGGCTACAATGGCTCACCTTGACGATCCCACGACGCAACAAGCGAACCTCCGCTACATCCGCCAGGCGATGGATGAGCCGATGCTGGAACGCGAGCACGAGTTGAATCTCGCGCGCCTGTGGAAAGACAAGAAGGACGAAAAAGCGCTGCACGAGTTGATCCGCTCCTACACGCGCCTCGTCGTCGCGATCGCGGCCAAGTTTAAAAACTATGGCCTGCCGATGGGCGACCTGATTCAGGAAGGCAATATCGGCCTGATGGAAGCAGCCGCGCGCTTTGAACCCGCGCTGGAAAATCGCTTTTCGACTTATGCAACGTGGTGGATCCGCGCGCAGATTCAGGACTATGTGCTGCGCAACTGGTCCATCGTGCGTACCGGCACGACGGCGTCGCAAAAATCGCTGTTCTTCAACCTGCGCCGTCTGCGCGCGAAGATCCGTGGCCAGTCGGCACGTGACTTCCTTGATGACGAAGCCGTTGGCGCGATTGCCAAGGAACTCGGCGTCGATAAAAAAGAAGTCCTCGAAATGGAAGCTCGCATGAATGGCGGCGACCAGTCCCTGAACGCCCCGATCGGCGAAGAAGGTGACAACGAGTGGCAGGACTTGCTGGCCGACAAGACCTCGAATCCCGAGGAAGTCGTGATGGGGATGAAGGACAACGCGACCCGCTCAACCTGGCTGAATCAAGCCTTGGGCGAGCTGTCCGACCGTGAACGCACGATCATCGAGGAACGCCGCATGAATGACGATGTTGTGACCCTGGAAGACTTAGGGAAACAGCTCGGTATCTCCAAGGAGCGTGTCCGCCAGCTTGAGCAGCGGGCTATGGAGAAGCTGAAATCGTCAATTCTCATAAAAGTGCAGGGCGCCGGCCTCGATGCCCAGTCCCTGTTCGAAACGGCTTAACTCACGCTTCCCGACGGCTTAACGAAATACTGGCGGCGATATTGTCTTTCATTGCGTCTTCGTGATAAATTCAGGTCATGAAAAAACGCATCCTGACAGGCTTTATCGCCGCCATTTTCGTGCTCTCCCTCGCCTCCGCCGTGCGCATTGCATCGGCACAGGAAGAACTTGGCGACGGTGCCAAGACGGGGGAAGAAGCTGCGGCCGACACCAACCCCTTTATTCGCAAAAAGGTCTATGTGCCGGTCACGACCGCGCCTACCGACCTCAACCTCGTGGCCGTCGGCACGATCAAGGAAATCATCAAGACCACGCTCATCCGTTTCGAGGACGGCAAGGTCTATTCCCTCATCAACGTGCGCATCCCCGTCGTCTATGACGGCAAGGCGCTTGAATACATGAAGGAAGCATTCATCGGCAAGAAGGTGGGGGTTTATCAGCGCGACTTTCCGGGCGTCATGCTCAATGACCGCTACGGCAATATCGCGGGCCATATCGTCACGGAAGAAAATATCTGGATTCAGGCGGACCTCGTGCTCAAGGGGCTTGCATGGGTCGATAGCACACCCCGCAACCGCGACCTCGTGCGCAAGATGTACCAGTATGAAACGATCGCCCGCAACAGCCGCAAGGGCTTCTGGGCCGCGCCCTCCTTCGCGGTGCGCAATGCCAACACAGTCCTCGATAAAAGCATAAACTCCTTCCAGGTGGTCGAGGACATCGTGAAGAACGCCAAAGTCGTCAAGAACATGTTCTATTTCAACTATGGCGACAATCCGGCGACCGACTTTACCTTCATCATGGACCAGACGCTCGGCAACTCGTTCCTTGACGACCAGAACTATGCCTTCAGCCCGTGGCGCTGGGCCAACCACCGCCTGCGCGTGCGCGGCTGGGTCAAGGACAATAGCGGCCCGATGATCGAGATCACGCATCCCGAACAGATCGAGTTCGTGGGCGTCGAGAAAGACATGCACTATACACCGCCGAAGAAAAAATGACCGTGCTTCAGCCGCAAACCGCCCCCTACCCGCCGCTGATGCCTTTCGACGCCGGGTTCATCAAGGTCGATGACATACATACGGTCTATTACGAGCAGTCCGGAAATCCGGCCGGCGCGCCCGTCGTGTTCCTGCATGGCGGACCGGGCGCGGGTTCCAGCCCGAAACACCGCCAGTTCTTCGACCCCGCGCATTACCGCATCATCATTTTCGACCAGCGCGGATCGGGGCAGTCGACACCCGCGGGCGAGCTGCGCAACAACACGACCGAGCTCCTGATTCAAGACATCGAGATGCTGCGTGAAAAATTCGGCTTCCTGAAATGGCATGTGTTCGGCGGGTCTTGGGGGTCGACGCTGGCGCTCGCCTATGCCATCGCGCATCCGAACCGCGTGGCGTCACTTTCCTTGCGCGGCATCTTCCTGATGACGCAGCGTGAAATCGACTGGTTCCTTTATGGCGTGCGCGCGATCTATCCCGATGCGTGGCAGCAGTTCATGAAACCGCTGAAGGAAGACGAGCGCAAGGATGTGCTTGGTAATTACTACATGCTGCTGACGCATGAAAATTACGACACGCGCCTGAAAGCCGCGCAGCACTGGGCCGCTTTCGAAAGCTTCTGCTGCATGCTTATCCCCCGCCCCCAGATGGTGGAGGACGCGCAAGATCCGGCCCATTCGCTGCCCATCAGCCGCATCGAGGCGCATTACTTCCTCTACAACAAGTTCAAGCCCGAAGACCATTTGCTGAGAAACATCGACAAGATCCGTCATATCCCCGCCGTGATCGTGCAGGGGCGCTATGACGTCGTCTGCCCCATCGAAACGGCATGGGATCTGCACAAGGCATGGCCCGAAGCAGAATTCGTGCTGGTACCTGAAGCGGGCCATTCGGCCTTCGAGCCTACTATCGCATCTGCACTCGTGGCCGCGACCGACAAATTCAGAACAATCCCGCTTAAATAAAAACAAGAAACGGAAAAGACCAAAATGAAGAAGTTCCTGACCCTCGACGATCTCCATGCGCAAGGCAAGGTCGTGCTGCTGCGCGCCGACCTGAACGTGCCGATGCAGGACGGCAAGGTGACGGACGACACGCGCCTCACCCGCCTTGTCCCCACGCTGCTGGAATTGTCCGCCAAGGGTGCCAAGACGGTTATCCTTTCGCAGTTCGGTCGCCAGAAAGGCAAGGACGCAGCATTAAGCCTGCG
>JAQSWE010000294.1 GCA_029266795.1 Alphaproteobacteria bacterium
GTTAAGATAATGCAGGTATTTGATTTCCTTAAATCTTTACGGGGCGCGTTTTATTGACATAAATAGGGCGTTCGGCTAGGATGCGGGGCATGTCTATAGAATACGATGGCCCGATCCCAGACCGCCAACCCGCCGTGCTTCCGCCGGCGTTACAGCCCGTGCGCGAGATGTCAAAAGACGAACAGGGCATCCTCGACAAGCTGCTGATCGAGGCGGTGTCGAACCGCGACCTGCCCCATATCCAGACCTATGTCGAAAAAGGCGCGAATGTGAATGTCAGCGCGGGCGAGGTCAGCCGCTATATCCTGCGCAACGGGTCGAACGACTATTATTCCACTAACGCGCCGCTCATTCACCTGATGTATGCCAAAGGCCTGAAAACCGACATTGCCGATTTCCTGATTGCCGAGGGCGCGGACATCGACAGCCGCGACGCGCGCGGCAACACCATGCTGATGCTGGCGGCCAAAATGGGCGACCTGCCCGCCGCGAAATATTTCGTATCGAAGGGCGCCGACGTCTTCGCCAAGAATTACAACGGCGAGATCGTGCTGGATGTGGTGCGCACGCTGGGTGCCGGAAATCACCAGAACCGCCAGCAGATCATCGACGTGCTGGTGGGCGCGCTGCCCGACATGCTGCGCGACGACATGGCGCAGGGCAATGCCGTGACGCCGCAGGTCATCGCCGCCGCAAACGAAAACAAGCCCGAGAAACCGCGCGTCGCGCCGCGCACCGCCAGCTTCGGCAAATCCGCGCAGTCCGCGCCGCCGAAGCCGCATAACAACAAGCTGAATTTGTAACGGGGCATCATGGCAGGCGAAGGCGACATCAACGATAACGTCAATCCCGAACAGCGCCGCATCGTGAATGAAAACCTGATCGCCGCAGTCGAGGCATATGATACCGACCTCATCAACCTCTGCCTGCAAAAGGGCGCTGATATCAACACGCGTAACGCCAACGGCCGCACGCCGCTGATGATGGCCGTGTGGAAAGACAACCCGTCGCTGGTGCGCTTCATCCTGACGAAGCAGCCGGAGTTATTCCTGAAAGACAATAGCGGCAAGACCGCCTACGATCTTATGCAGAGCGCCAATAATGCCGAAGTGAAGCGCAACATCACCATGATCATGTTACAGGCGATGCCCAACGCGCCGCCCCTGCGCGATCCGACGGTCGAAGAAGTCATCGCGCTGGCAGAGATCGAAGCCGCCAAACCGCAAGCCGCGAAGGAACGCGTCGCGGCGCCCAAGACCGCAAGTTTCGGCAACAAGCAGCCGCCGAAGCCGCCCAAACCCTTTTCGATTTAAGGCCATTTCACAATGTTCGGTTTCAACAGCGCCGCGAAACGCCAGGAAAAAAACAACGCCGCCTTGTTCGACGCGATTGCGCGCGGCAGCTGGTCTGGCGTGGAGGCTGCGCTGGAAACCGGCGCGGATATCGAGGCAACCGACCGCTGGGGGCGCGGCGTTATTGCCGCCGCCGTGCAAGGCAACCGCCCCAACCTGATTGAACGCCTTGTCGACAACGGCGCGGAGCTTGAGTTGCGCGACAATAGCGGGCGCACCCCGTTGCACAGCGCGGCGCATCAGGGCTTTGTCGATTCAATCGCCGCACTGCTGAGAGCGGGGGCATCCGTCGACCGTGCGGATTCAACCGGCGACACGCCGCTCACGCTTGCCGCTTATGGTCGCTCCTACGAAGCGGTCGCAGCGCTGGTCGACGCGAAAGCAAACCCGCAGCGCCGCAACAAATTCGGCAAGACCGCGCTGATGTTTGCCGCCGAAAACGGCGCGACCGATATCGCGCGCCTGTTGCTGCGGCAGCCGGAAACCGGCATGGACGCGCGCAACAACGACAATAAAACAGCGCTCGCCTTTGCGGTTGAAAACGGCCATGCCGATATCGTGCGGGTGCTGTTAAAAGCGGGCGCCGATGTGGATACGGTCGATGACGAAGGCTATACCCCCTTTGCGCGCGCCGCCTATGAAGGTTTCACCGATATCATGAAATCGCTCTATGCCGCAGGTGCGCGGCTGGAAACGCGCGATAGCGATGGCGACACGCCGCTTTCCGCCGCCGTCCGCGGCGAACACCATGACACCGTGCGCCAGCTGCTCGACTGGGGCGCGGATATGAACGTACGCAACAATGACGAGGAAAGCCCGCTCGACATCGCCGAAGAGCAGGACAACGGCATCGAAGAGTTGCTGAAAGAAGAAAAGAAACGTCGCGAAAAGGGCGGTAATGTCCGTGAACCCCGCGCCAGCACGCCTGCCGCTTCTGCGCTAGCGACCGTCGCCAACGACACAGAACCACCCGCGCCAAAGAAGCGGGATTTCAGTCTTTAAGCATTCTGGCAATTATTCGGATATAAATATTTGAAATTACTGAATTGTATCAGTTGTTATGTGATATATCGGGTGAAATGATATAATAAGGTATCGCCCGATAGTTCCCTCGGGAATGTGCAAAAGTTGTGCAAATGGGCGATTTGGACTAGTTTAATCGGAAGCCCGGCGTTTTGACGCGGGGCGTTTTCAGTTTCAGGGATCTGACGCGGAATGAAAAAGATTTTGGTCATGCTGGCGGTTGCAACCGCCATGTTCTGGTCGGGCGCCGCGATGGCGCAGAAAAAACCGCAGACGGCCGAGCTGATCCAGTTTGAAAAGCTGGGCGGCAAGATCCTTTACGTCGGCAAGTCCTATGACATGGACGGCTGGCTGCTGATCGGCCGCGACGGCGAAGTCCGCTCGATGATCTATACCAGCCCCATGGGCGCGATGCTGAAGGGCCGCTTGTTCAGCGGCGGTGGCAAGGACATCACCAAGACGCAGCTGC
>JAQSWE010000070.1 GCA_029266795.1 Alphaproteobacteria bacterium
CCCAGTGGGTCAAGCGTTAAGCTTGTCCTGCTACCGGACCAAACAAGAAAAAGCGCCTGTTCATTCAGGCGCTTTTTTCTTTGCGCGGTTTTTTTGTGTTACAGGCTGGACTCAACGGTGGAGAGCCAGATCGGCATGACGAAATCCTTGAATTTCTCGCCGATCGGGCGCTTCTTCCATTTCTTGAGCGTAATTTCCTCTGCCGTGGCGGCATCGGCCTCGAACAGCGCCTCCAGTTCTTTTGCGGTTTTTTCGCCCACGATCACGACGTCGGATTCATCGTTGAAGACCACGCTGCGCTGGTCGATATTCGATGAACCGATGACCGACCACACGCCGTCGATGGTCACGGTCTTGGAATGCTGGACGACGCCATGCGTTTCCCACAGCCGCACGCCGCCCTTCAGCAGCTTGGTGTAATGCTTGTGCTGCATGGTGATGGCGATACCGGCATCGCTCTTGTCCGGCATGATAACGCGCACGTCTATGCCTGCCCTTGCCGCAGCGATCAGGTCATCCACCTGTTCGTCGGTCGGGAAGAAATAAGCTGCCGTGATCCAGATGTTCTTCTGCGCGCTGCGGATGGCGGAGATCAGCGTCACGTAATAGCGCTGGATTTCCTTGTCCGGCGTGCTGCCGATCATGCGGATCAGTTCGGTGCCCTGACTCGCGAGTTTGGGGTAGAAGGTGCTTTCATCGAGAGCGCCGCCTTTTTCCTTGTGCCACTGACGGGCGAAAAGTTTCTGGATATCGGCGACGACGGGCCCGCGTATCTCGACATCGGTGTCGCGCCAGTAATCATTTTCATGCCCTTCGGCGGCACCAGACTTGCCTTTGCCGGATGATTGATAAGTTGTGCTGAGGTTGATGCCGCCGAGGATCGCGACCTTCCCGTCCACGATAAGTATCTTGCGGTGGTCGCGGTCCAGTGGCTCATACCCTTTCTTCGCTTCCAGCGGATTGAGCGGATTGAACTCAAGCAGTTTCACACCGCCTTTTTTAAGCTTTTCAAAAAATGCAGGCGGCGTGGTGCTCGACCCGAAGCTGTCATAGATGACATGCACGGCGACGCCTTCTTTGCGCTTGCGGATCAGGATGTCGCTGAGGCGCTTACCGTTATGTTCGATGTCTTCGAGGATGTAATACTCAAGATTGATATGATGCCGCGCGCTTTCGAGGGCGGCGAAGACGGCGGGGAAAGTCTGCTTGCCGTCCCGCAGGATGCGGGTGGCGTTGCCGCCGACAAGCGGGCTTTCGGCTATCGCCTGCTCGACGGTCAGGTGTCGGCGCAGCGCGTCCGTGGCACCGATATCTTTCAGCAGTTCACGGCTTTCGGCGGCGGTCAGCGGGCCGCGCGGGCCGGTGACCTTGGCGGGGCCGGTGGTGGGCGGGTTATCCAGAACCTTATCGGCATCCGGCGTCGCCGCGCAGGATGACATAAGGCATAAAGCAACAACCAGCGCGATGCCGAGAGAGGGGAGACGGTAGGGGAACTTGCCCCAACGTTTTAAGCCGGATTCTTTCATGTCCAACCTAATGATCGAGCCGGCTAAATGGCTCCCTGCATCGTCTTAAATATGGTATTGCCGTTCCTGGGCCTTAAAGATATTATGAAATTCAAGGATATGCCATGAACAAGCCCGCGATAGATTATTTCAACGACCGCGCTGACGCCTTGGCCGCCCAGTACAACCAGCTGGACCGCCGAAAAGTCCATGCCGACCTGCTGGCGAACCTGCCTGCGGGCGAGGCCTTGCGGGTACTAGATATTGGTGCGGGGTCGGGCGCCGATGCCAATATGTTCGCGAAGCTCGGCTATCAGGTTGTGGCAACAGAGCCGGCAGACAAACTGCGCGACATCGGCATCAAAACCTTTCCGGATAAAAACATAGAATGGAACGCTGATGTACTGCCTCAACTACCAATGGTGACGGGGCAGGGAAAGACCTTTGATATCGTTTCAGCTATAGGCGTTCTTCAGTATCTGGATGAAGATAATCGTCGCAAATCGTTGAAAACCATATTCTCACTGGTTGCCGTGGGTGGTGTGGTGGATATCCAATATCCCGTGCCGGCGTCACGTGAACATCAATTCACGATTGGAAAGAACGAGATTGCTGATTTTGTTCAGGCCTTCAATCAAGTGGCAGGTGCAACATCTGAATTTAGCATCGTAATTGACAAGGAAATCCCCGATCATACAGGCCGCAAGGCGCTGGACGGCAGTGACCTGTTTTTCAAAACTATGGTGTTGCGCCGTATCCGCTAAAGCTGAATATTTTCGCATAAACAGCAACATAGATGTTGATGAAAAGCGGCACCTGATGCAAACTGGCTCCTAACGGCTATCAAGCTGATTCAGAACATAAATTCAGGGGCTCCCCGATGCGTTTCACAAAACCGGTTCTCATGTTTCTTGGGCTTGCTCTCGTGAGCGGTTGCACGAACACCTATCATGGTGCCAAGCGCAACCTGGAAGACAATGCCAACTGGTTGCATGGCGAGCCGTCCCATATGGCAAAACATTGGGGTCATGTGCCGACCGGCTATACCGGCCAGAACATCGAAAACATCCGCCTGCTGAAACCCTACCCGAAATATCTGCCGCTTTCGAAATGGCGTGAAAGAAAGCTGCCCCCGGGCATGGACGGCGTTGTCGTTGTTGAAAGCACGGGCGTCTACACCGATACCGGCACGGGTTATCCCGCAGCGCCGCAAGGCTTCGGCCAGCTCGCGCAGGAAGTTTACTTCGCCCATGGCTCGTCGAAAATCAGCAAGGCTGACCGCGACCGCCTCGCCGAATTCGCGCGCAGCATCCAGGGCACACAAAACAATGTCGCCATGACCGTTGTCGGCCATGCCAGCACCCGCGTGGATGGCGTGACCGATCCCGTCCGCCGCAAGGAAATCAATTTCGAGATGGCGCAGAAACGCGCCAACGCCGTGACGAGCGAGCTGCAAAAAGCAGGCGTCACCCCGGCATGGATCGAAGCGATCTCGCGCGGCGATGAGGAGCCGAACCCGAACCCCGGCGACAAGTCGCAGGAAGCAGCGGACCGCCGCAGCGAAATCTATATGAACGGCCAGTAACGATCTGGCGGTTTCTCCGCCTGCTGCCGGATTAACAGAACACGAAACAACCCTTCTTTCGGAAGGGTTGTTTCTATTAAAGGTGAGGCGCAAGTGACGGAACCCCTGAAAATCGGCATCGCAGGCCTTGGCAATGTCGGCGCCAGCGTCTTCAAGCTTCTGGAACAGAACGGCCAATTGCTGCTCGACCGCACGGGCCGCGATATTCGCGTCACCGCCGTATCGGCGCGCAGTAAGGGCAAGAATCGCGATATCGACGTATCCAAGGTAAAATGGCACGACAACCCTGTCGAGGTCGCGAATGACCCGAATGTGGATGTTGTGGTCGAACTCATCGGCGGTGCGGATGGCGCGGCGCATGACGTGGTGAAAACCGCGCTCAGCCTCAATAAACCCGTCGTCACCGCCAACAAGGCGCTGCTGGGCAAGCGCGGCGGCGAAATCCTGTCGCTCCTGAAGAAAAGCACCGGCACCGTATCGTTCGAGGCGGCAGTCGCGGGCGGTATCCCGATCATCAAGGCGCTGCGCGAAGGCCTCGCCGCGAACAACATCAACGCCGTCTTCGGCATCCTGAACGGCACCTGCAACTTCATCCTCTCCGAAATGACACGCACGGGCCGCGCCTTCCCCGATGTGCTAAAGGAAGCGCAGGACAAGGGCTATGCCGAGGCCGACCCGTCTTTCGATATCGACGGCGTCGATGCGGCGCATAAACTTTCGATCCTGTCCGGTTTGGCTTTCGGCTGCGTGCCCGATGTCGACCATATCGACATCAAGGGCATCCGCAAAATCACCGCGCTTGATATCGGCTTTGCGGCCGACCTTGGATTTAAAATCAAACTGCTCGGCATCGCGCGCCGCACCGACAAGGGTATCGAACAATCGGTCGAGCCCTGCCTCGTGCCGAAAGATTCCCCCATCGCCGCGACCGAAGGCCCGCTGAACGCGGTCTATGTCGATGGCGATTTTGTCGGCAAGGTGCTGCTGATGGGGGCAGGGGCGGGCGGTAATGCGACCGCCTCCGCCGTCGTCTCCGACATCGCCGATATCGCGCGCGGACGCGCCTTGCCCTTGATGGGCATGGATGGCGGCAAAGTCGGCCTGATGAAGGCGGCAAATATCCTTGATAGAATAGGGTCTTACTACTTCAGGCTCATGGTGCTTGACCAGCCGGGCGTTATCGCCGATATTTCAGCCATCTTACGGGATCATAAAGTATCGCTGGAATCCGTCCTCCAAAGGGGGCGCGACCCCAATCAGGCCGTGCCGGTCATTTTGACCACGCATGAAACGTCGGAAGACAGCATACAAAAGGTGGCCGAGAAAATCGGCCAGTTGCAGGCAGTGGTGGAGCCGCCCTACCTGATGCGGATCGAGGAATTCAAGAGCTAGGAGATTTTGCGAATGGCACAACCCTCCCTCAAGACTGTTTCCGACAACGGAGAAGCCCGCGTGAACGAAAAGCTGACGATGGACCGCAACCTCGCGCTGGAACTCGTGCGCGTGACCGAAGCGGCGGCGCTCTCCGCCTCGCTCCTCATGGGGCGCGGCGATGAAAAGGCGGCGGATCAGGCCGCAGTCGATGCCATGCGCCGTGCGCTCAACACCATGCACATCAACGGCACCGTCGTGATCGGCGAGGGCGAACGCGACGAAGCACCCATGCTGTATATCGGCGAAAAAGTCGGCGCGGGCGATGGTCCCGAACTCGATATCGCCCTCGACCCGCTGGAAGGCACAACCATCACCGCAAAAGGCGGCCCGAACGCGCTCGCCGTCGTCGCGATGGCGGAGAAGGGCGGCTTCCTGAACGCGCCTGACGTTTACATGCAAAAAATCGCGATCGGCATGACCGGCCTGCCGCATGACGTTGTCGACCTTGATGAATCTCCGGCGCAGAACCTAAAGGAACTTGCGAAGGCTAAGCGCGCCGATGTCTCCGACCTCGTCGCCTGCATTCTCGACCGTCCGCGCCACGAAGAACTGATCGCGAAAGTCCGCGAAGCGGGCGCGCGCATTATGCTGATTTCCGACGGCGATGTGTCCGGCGTGATCGCAACCTGCCAGCCCGATAGCGGCGTGGATATTTATTTCGGTGCCGGCGGCGCACCCGAAGGCGTTCTGGCCGCAGCAGCGCTGCGCTGCATCGGTGGTTTCATGCAAGGTCGCCTGCTGTTCCGCAATGACGACGAAAAAGCCCGCGCCGCGCGCTGGGGGGTGACAGACCTGAATCGTAAATACGGCCTTCTCGACCTTGCCAAGGGTGACGTTATGTTCGCCGCGACCGGCGTGACCGACGGCCCGATGCTGAAGGGCGTGCGCCGCCATGCGGGCGGTGCATCGACCAACTCCGTCATCATGCGCTCGAAAACCGGCACGGTGCGCCGCATCGAGGCGTCGCATAACTTCCTGCTCAAAGGCGGTTTCAAGTAATGACCACCAAGCCGCTAGCGCAATTCCAGCAGAACGCAGGCACGGTTGATAAAACCGCGCCGCTGGAAACGGCTGTCTTGTCGGTTGAAAAATCCGTGATCGGCAAACGCTGGGTCTTCGCACAAACCGATGAACGTTTAGCTGCAGGTGTCGCGCAGGCGCATGATCTGCCTGAAATGGTCAGCCGCATCCTTGTCTCTCGTGGCGTGGGTTTCGACGACGTCACCGAATTCCTGACGCCGACGCTGAAGGCGCAGCTGCCCGACCCCTCGACGCTGCAAGACATGGACAAGGCGGCGGAGCGTATCGCCTCCGCCATCATGACCGGCGAAAAGGTCGCGGTGTTCGGCGATTACGACGTGGACGGCGCGACATCTTCCGCCCTGCTGAAGCGTTTCTTCAAATCTCAAGGCCGCGACCTGCGCGTCTATATCCCCGACCGCATCACCGAAGGTTACGGCCCCAACGCGAATGCCATGCTGCAATTACACAGCGAAGGCATGCGACTTGTCATTACCGTCGATTGCGGCATCACGGCGTTCGAACCGCTCGCCATCGGCGCATCCGCCGGCCTCGACATCATCGTCCTCGACCACCACCGCGCAGAACCAAAACTGCCGCCCGTTCATGCGGTCGTCAACCCCAACCGCCTTGATGATACCAGCGGGCAGGGGCATATGGCGGCGGTCGGCGTCACTTTCCTGACCATCGTTGCCGTCAATCGCCTGCTGCGCGCGCAAGGCTGGTACAACGAACAACGACCCGAGCCGCGCATTCTGCAATGGCTGGATATCGTGGCGCTCGGCACCGTCTGCGACATCGTGCCGCTGACGGGTGTGAACCGAGCCTTCGTGGCGCAAGGCCTGCGCATCATGGCGATGCGCCTCAATCCCGGTCTGACCGCGCTGTCTGACCTCGCGGCAGTATCGGAGCCGCCGACGGCGTTCCATGCCGGTTTCGTTTTCGGCCCGCGCGTGAATGCTGGCGGGCGCGTCGGTGAATCAAACCTCGGCTGGCGGCTGCTCGCGACGGACGATACGCTGGAAGCGCGTGTGCTGGCGAAGAAGCTGCACGAATATAACGCCGAGCGTAAACATATCGAAGAAGACGTGATCGATGGCGCTGTACGGTATGTCGAAGAAAAAATTACCGACGACCTCGTCATTCTCGCAGCGGGCGAAGGCTGGCATCCCGGCGTGATCGGCATCGTCGCCGCGCGCATCAAGGAAAAATATAACCGGCCCACCTGCATCGTCTCCTTCGACGACCGCGATATCGGCAAGGCCTCGGCGCGCTCCGTCGCCGGCATCGACCTTGGTGCCGCCATCATCGCGGCGAAAGATGCAGGGCTGCTGATTGCGGGGGGCGGGCATAAAATGGCGGCGGGATTTACGGTCGCGCGTGCCAAATTTGCGGCGCTTTGCGAATTCCTGAACGCGCATGTGCGCGAACAATTGAAGGGCGCAACCTTCGCGCCAGAACTGCGGCTCGATAGCGTACTGTCCACGCCCGCGCTCACCATCGACCTTGTCGATAAACTCGCCATGCTGGCACCTTACGGCGCAGGCAATTCCGAACCGCGTTTTGCGCTGACCGGCGTCAAAGTCGTGCGCGCCACGGTCGTCGGCGAGCGTCATGTCAGCTGCTATATACAGGATACCGCCGGCGGCACGAGCATCAAGGGCATCGCCTTCCGCGCGATGGATACCGAGCTCGGGCCTTTGCTGCTGAAGGGCGGGAACGCGCCGATGCACTTGGCGGGTCATGCAACAATTAATACCTGGCAGGGCAAGCGGAGCGTGAACTTCCAGATCGTGGATGCCTGCCCGATATACGGCACGGGCGAGAGCTAATTTGACATAATATTGATAATCGGGTAGAGTGGTCTTGGTTTAGAAAGGCCGCATGAAGCACGACTTTAACGCTGCATCTTCCGAGACACTCCTCGTTCGCGCGGGCGACGAGCATGCGATCGCCCTCATGCGCCGCGCTTATCATGAAATTTACGAGCCTGCTTTCCCGATCGAGGACGAACGCGACAGCTTGGAAAAAATCGAAACCCGCCTGCGCAACCCGGTCAACGGTGTCATGCGCGTCATACTGCTGGCAGGCAAAAACCTCAAACAGCCTGACCCCGAAAAGGCTGATCTCGCCGCCATCGGCATCGCCTATTTCTATTCGCAGACCGGCGCGGGGCTGCTCGCCTATAACGCCGTATCCCCTGATTTGCAGGGCGGCGGCTTCGGGCGGCTCATGGTGGAGGCGCGCATCAAGGGCTTGCAGCAGCTCGCAGCCGAAAGCGGCGTGCCGCTCAAATCCGTGATTATCGAGGTCAACAACCCTGCTGTCGTGAAACCCGAAGACGATAGCATGGACCCCGCCAAGCGTATCGCCCTGTTCGAAAAATGGGGTGCGCGGCAGATCCCCGTTCGGTATGTCCAGCCCGCCCTCGACGCAGGCCTGGAGAAGAGCCGCAATTCCATTCTGATGGCCTATCCCGTCAATGGCAGCTACCCCGATGCCGCCGCCGTCAGCGCCTTCGTGAAGGGCATCTGGCAGGCGAACCATCCCGGCCCACATGACTATTCCGAAGACCCTGATTACAAGAGCATGATGGTCGATCTTAAAAAATGGGGCGGTTTCAAGGATTTGACCGATGCCCAGCCAGTGAAACCCGCATCCCCGCCGCCGCCAGCGCCCCCAAAATAACCCTTGATTTCGGACGGCTTTATAAGTAAAACAAAACCGTTCGAACCGAACATGCGTCCCCTTCGTCTAGAGGCCTAGGACACGTCCCTTTCACGGATGTAACAGGGGTTCGAATCCCCTAGGGGACGCCAATCTTCTCAAGTAGTTAGCATTGTTTATCAATGGGCTTTTTAGCCCGTGCCAAACGTGTGCCAAACAGCTGAAATTATTTTATCTCCTCAAATCCGGAAATTCGCCCGGTTCGAGGTGGGTAACTCCATTATATTTCAAAGCTTTAATGGGCTGACTGGTCTGAATTTGCGGAGCTTATGGAGTAATCCGATTGGTGGTCCAGAGTTGAGAATCAATTAGTCGCCTAGACGCAGTAGGGGGTCTCCAGAAATGCTCACCAGTGCCGGTCAGTTTCTAACAAAGCCATCTATACAACCTTATTATCGGCAATCACCTTCTTCAGAAAGACTTCGCCCACTTCTGTAAGGGTGTATTGCCCCTTGCCATAGCGATTAGCAAATCCAAGACGCACGAGGTCATCCGCATCTAGTACGTTTAAAAAGCTATCCTGACCTTGGGTAATTCGCCCAAGGGCAAGCAGCGCGTAAATATTCGCTTTCGTTAATTCCACTGAACCGGTCTTTCAGGTGGGGGCCCTCCGGGCATTTGGGAAAATAGCGATTGGGCTGGCCCGCGTATAACCGCGACATGGAGGACCCCCGAAATCTATTTTAGTTGCGTGTTAAAGAAAGTCAATTTTCCGCTACGAATTTCTGTGTTTTGTATATCTCAGCGTTTAGGGGACCGGTCCTGTTGCAAAGGTCAGTCACTTTTAACAAGCCCCCAGTATGGTCATTTTTAAGCCATTTTTAAAACGAAATTCCTGAGTCATTTCAACGTTTAGAAAATAGAATACGCTTAATTAAATTCGGTTTTTCTAAAACATTTCAAGGGAACGGGAAGCTAAATGGTAGCGCGGAATTGGCCGTTGTTCTCAGTGGAATTATGAGTCTTTTCCTAGACCTGTGTTAGTCGAAAATGACCTCGCTGCTGTCGAAGCCTACCCCTTTATTTTACCCATCTAGGAGTTCCAGCAAGTGCGCGCTCATGATACATGAGATGCCACTCTCCCGTGTCATGCAAAACCATTCAGGGTTTTCAATCCCGCGAACAATTGTACGTAAGGTTTTCTTATTTGCTTCTGAACACCATGTTCGCATTTTCGATTTGAAGGCGTTTGCTGAAATGCCCTGAAGAGCTTCAACATCCACTGAAATGCCTTGGAAGCCAAATTGGGATATATTTGCCGTGCTCGGTTTTTCTAAGCTTGTGCGCAGAATGATGTGAGAGGAAATTTCTTCTAGCTCAGACATGATAGGTTGGATTTCATAGTCAATTAGGACAGTAGGTGCCCCGACTATTTCAATCCACAAGCGGTGACTTAATTCTTCTACTGACCGTTTTGCGAAGCCTTCCAAGTACTGCTTGCGAACGGAGTCTTCCTTAAGCGTTTTGTAGTGAACGGTACAAACAGCGATAAGGTGACGCGGAGCTTTGGCAAGAAAGTTTATAACTGAATTTTGTAACTCCTGGTCTAATTGCAGGTATAGCTCTGCACTAGCTTCAGGCACTAAATCGTATTCTTTATATCTTTGACCTGTGG
>JAQSWE010000071.1 GCA_029266795.1 Alphaproteobacteria bacterium
GGCCTCTGCCGTCACCGTGACCGACAACCTGCCCGCAGGCGTGACGGTGCCGGGCGGCGCGAACCCGACATCGACCTGCTCCGGCGCATCGGTCACATCTCCCACGCCCGGGCAGGTGCAGGTGACGGGCGGCAATATCGTGGCGGCTGTCGGTGGCGTCGCGGCATCGTGCTATGCAGAAATTGATGTGACTGTCGCGGCAGAAGGCGACTATGTGAACACCATTCCGGCGGGCGGCGTCACCGCGACCGTCGGCGGCGCGCCTGCGACCAACAGCCAGCCCACCAGCGACACGTTGCGCGCCAAGGACTTCGCCGAGATCCACAAGGCTTTCTCGAACTTCACGCTCGATGCGGGCAACCCCGTCGGCTTTACGACGGGTTCTGCAAGTGCGGCCCCCGGCGCGTCTGCTGTCATGACGATCCGCCTGAGCAACCCGAACGGCGCGCCGCTGACAGCCGCCGCCCTCACCGACACCCTGCCGACAGGCCTCGTGGTTGCGACCACGCCCGCTGCTGCGACCACCTGCGGCGGCACGGTAACGGCGGCCGCATCGGCGACCACCGTCCGGCTTACCGGCGGCACGATCCCCGCTGGCGGGTCTTGCAACATCACCGTGAACGTCCTCAGCAACATCTCGGGCACCTATGTCAACACGATCCCGGCTTCCGCGGTGACCACTTTCGAAGGCGTCACGAACGAAGAACCGACGAGCGCCGAAATCATGGTTTCAACGCCGCCCACCGTGACCAAGGAATTTGATTCCGCCGTCATTCCCTCGGGCGGCACCTCGCGCATGACCATTTTCCTCGGCAACGACAACGACATTGCCCTGACGCTGACCTCTGTCTTCACCGATAACCTGCCCACAGCGCCCGGTCCTGTGCTTGTCGCAGCAACGCCGAACGTGGTGAAAACCTGCCCCGGCGCGGTCACGGCAACAGCGGGTTCCGCAACGGTCAGCTACGCGAACGGTGCAAGCATTCCCATCGGCGGCTGCTCGATCACGGTCAGCGTGACGGCATCGGTACCCGGCGTGCATACCAACAACATTCCCGCAGGCCGCCTGCAAACCAACTTCGGCAACAGCCAGGACCCTGCGAACGCGACGCTGACGGTCAGCTCCCTCGGCTTCATCTCCGGCCGCGTGTTCCAGGATGCTGATCTGACCCCGAACGGTGTTTTCAACTCCGGCACCGACGCGCCGATTACCGGCACGACTGTCGAACTTCACTCGGGCGCAACCTGTGGCGGCGCGCTAATTGATACTCAAGTGACAGACGCTGTCGGTAACTACCTGTTCTCCAGCCTTGCAGCAGGCACTTATTCGGTTTGCGAACCGGTGCAGCCGGCGGGAACATCCAACGGCATCACCACCGCCGGCGTCATCGCATCCAATAACGGCAGCACAGGCACGGCGGGCGTTGGCTCCAACCCGACGGCCACTACCAGCCAGATCGTGAATATTATCCTGAACGGCGACGGCGGGGGCGGCGAGATCAGCGGATCGACCGGCAACAATTTCGCCGAAATCGTGCTGTCGAGCATCTCCGGCACAGTCTTCCGCGACGTTAACAATAACGGCGTCCAGAATGGCGCGGATACCGGCATCAGCGGCGTGACGATTGAACTGCTTGATAACCTCGGCGCGGTTATTACCAGCACAACGACCAACGGCACGGGCGGTTATTCCTTCCCGAACCTCGCACCTGGCACTTATTCGGTGCGCGAGCCGACACAGCCTCCCGCAACATCGAACGGCATCACCACGCCGGGCGCGGTGCCGAATGGCGGCACGGCGGGCACGGCCACCAACCCCGCGACGGTGCCGAGCGCCATCAGCAACATCATTCTGCCGCCAAACACAGCTTCGACCGCGAACAACTTCGCCGAAATCCCGAACGGCCGCAGCATCTCCGGCAACGTGTTCCTCGACTATGATAACAACGGCGCTGTGAACGGCCCCGATCATGGCATCGGCACGCAGACCGTCAACCTGACCGGCACGGACATCAACGGTAATCCGGTCACCGCCTCCACCACGACAAATGTCATGGGCGCCTACAGCTTTACCGGCCTGCCTGCGGGCACCTATACCGTCAGCCAGCCCGGACAGCCTGCCGGTACGACCAACGGTACGACCACGCAGGGCTCGACCGGCGGCACCGCATCCAACCCGACGGCGACGACGAGCGAAATCCTCAACCTCGACCTGACTGGCGCGAACAACGTTTCCGTCGAAAACAACTTTGCCGAAATCCCCGGGGCCGCGCCTGACCTGACGATCACCAAAACGCATACACCGTCCGGTTTCGGCGAGGGCTCCGACACCGGCTACTTCACCATCACGCCCTCCAACATCGGCGCAAGCGATACGACTGGTGTCATTACCATCGTTGACACGCTGCCCGCCGGCATGACCGTCGCGGCACCCGCAACCGGCACAGGCTGGGCTTGTGTTGGTGCTGTGGGCGCGTCGAGCGTCACCTGCACGACGAATGACGTGATCGCCGCGGGATCGAACGGCAACGACATCATCCTGCGCGTCCAGATCGCGCCCGGCCTTGCGGGCCAGCTGCTGGTCAACAATGCCGTGATTTCAGGCGGGGGTGAACCGCCAGGCTTTGATGGCAACAACAGCGACGACGATACCGTTGCCATCACCGCGACCGCGAATGTCAGCGGCACGATCTGGCGCGATTTCGATCATGACCGCACCATCGGCGGCGGCGAACCGCGCGTACCGGGCTGGGATGTCGAACTTCTCCTGAATGGTGTGCTGATCCGCACCGTGCAGACAGCCGCCGACGGCACTTATGCCTTCACCGCGCTGTCGCCCGGGGACGGTTACCAGATCCGCTTCCGCGAACCGAGGACGGACCAGATTTACGGTCGCGCCGTACCGAACGAGCAGGGGATTACGCCGGCGAACGATGTGCGCGACACGGGCGACACGACCGTCAACCCCGGGGTCAACAACGGCAACCCCGCAGGCGCGGATGTTTCCAGCGGCGACGGCACGCTGCGCGATATCACGCTGCTGGCGGGCGACAATATCATCGAACAGTCTCTGCCGCTCGACCCCGCGGGCGTCGTGTATGACTCCGTGACTCGCCTGCCGGTGGCAGGTGCGGATGTCACCATCACCGGTCCCGGCGGTTTCAACCCGGCCATCCATGTCGTCGGCGGCAACGCGACCGTCACTACTGCGGCTGACGGCTTCTACCAGTTCCTGCTGACGGCGGGTGCGCCGGCAGGCGATTACACCCTGACCATTACGACATATCCGGGCGGGTACCTCCCGCTGCCTTCCGCTTTGATTCCCGCTTGTACGAACGCCGTGGTCGTATCGCCGCCGCCGCCGGATCCCGCGCTGGTCCAGACGACACCGCTTGCGCCCGGTGCCGCGACTCCTGCGCACAACCCCGCCGCATGCCCCGCATCCTCCGCCGCGTTCACGCCGGGCGATCAGGCGACGACACAGCATTATTTCACCTTCACGATCAACCCCGCGACATCCGCCAATATCGTGAACAACCATATCCCGCTCGACCCCGTGCTGGGCGGCGCGATCGTGCTGACGAAAACCTCCCCGATGGTGAATGTCAGCATCGGCCAGCTGGTGCCCTATGTCATCACCCTGCGCAACACGCTCGGCGCGGCATTGAGCAATATCGACATCATCGACACGCTGCCGCCGGGCTTCAAGTTTAAGGCCGGCAGCGCTACCCTCGATAACGCCTCCATCACGCCGACGCTGGTCGGGCGTTCGCTGACCTTCCCGAACCTCACTATCGGCGCAGGCGCGACCCGCACGATCAAACTGTTGATGGTTGTGGGCGCGGGTGTGCAGCCGGGCGAATACGTCAACCGCGCGCAGGCCTTTAACAACCTTGTCGTGCCGCCGACGCCGAACGCTGTTTCGAACATCGCGACCGCCACTGTGCGCGTCATTCCCGATCCCGTCTTCGATTGTTCCGACCTGATCGGCAAGGTGTTCGACGACAAAAATACCAACGGCTACCAGGATCAGGGCGAGCCCGGCATCCCTGCCGTGCGCGTGGCGACCGTCAACGGCCTGCTGGTGACAACGGATGCAGAAGGCCGGTTCCACATCGCCTGCGCGGCAATCCCTGATGCCGACCGCGGCAGCAACTTCATCATGAAGCTGGATGAACGCACCCTGCCGACCGGCTATCGCGTTACGACCGAAAACCCCCGCATCATCCGCATGACGCGCGGCAAGATGATGAAGCTGAATTTCGGCGCCGCCATCCATAAAATCATCCGCGTCGATATGCGCGACGCGGCGTTCGAGCCCGGCACGACAAACCTGCGCCCCGAATGGCAGCAGCAGATCGCGGCCCTGCCCGAAAAACTGCGCGACCGTCCCGGCGTGCTTCGTATCAGCTATGTCGCAACGGGCGAAGGGGACAAGCTTGCCCGCGACCGCCTGAAGGCCGTGTCGAAAACGCTGCGCGACGCGTGGAAGAAAAAAGACTGCTGCCATGAATTGCAGATCGAGGAAGAACTTGTTCTTCCCGGGAAGGGCAAGTGATGATGACGTCCGCCCGCTTTAAGAACATCCTGCTCGCGACCGCCGCATTCGTCATGCTGGGCACGACAGCGGCGAATGCAGCGGAGAGCAAGGAGATCTGCGAAAAGCCTGAACAGCGCGGCAAGATGGGCCTGACGTCGCGCGTCATCGCGCGCGGCGCGCTGCCGAATGACGGCGAGATGCGCGGCATAGCGGACGAAATTCTGTACGTGCAGCCCGCTGCCGAATTCGACAGCCTGAGCGCCGATGATAAAAACCACTTCACCTCTGGCTGGCATATGCTGTCAGATGCCGAAAAAGCGACTTTTGCGCAAAAGGTTGTGGCGCTGGGTGATAAAATTCCCGAGGCTGCGGAGGTCATTGGTTTCGCCGATGTGCAGCCGCTCTCGCCCGAGGCCAAGAAACGCTATCCCGACAACCATGCGCTGTCCGTTGCCCGCGCGCAGGCTGTCGCCGATTACCTAAAAACGCTGCCCGGCTGGTCCGGCGTCAATATGCGCGTGCGCGGCGTGGGCGACCTTGCGCCGAAAACGTCCTGCGCGAAAAAAGGCGCGACCGAGGCCGATATCGCGGCTTATCAAGGCTGCCTTGCTGAAGACCGCCGCACCGAAGTGCGCATCTGGTACAAAGTCTCAAAACCCTTGCCTGCGCCGCCTGCCTGCAAGGATGCAAAAGGTCAGGATGCCGGCCTGCCGTTCCGCATTTCCATTGATGGCGAGCCGGAGCAGAGCGACGATACGCCCAATTCCGCCGATGTGCGGCGCTGCAACGACATCGCGCTCGAAAAATCCGACGTGCAGGTACGCTTCGACGGGCTGGAGGCCGAGCCTGTCCTGAACATCACCGCATCGCCCGAGGGCGCGGCACCCGGCGAAGCGACGACCTTTACGCCTTACGCCAACTACAATGCTTTCTTTACCCGCGCCGAAATCCGGATCTTCCCCGTGGGCAAAACGACGCAGGGCGAACCGCTGCAGGTGCTGCAGCTCGATAAATTCTCCAGCGTCAACTGGACCGCGCCGCGCAACACAGGCGCGCAGGCATTCCAATACGTTTTGCGCGTCTATGACGCAAAAGGCCGCTTCGACGAAACCGATGCGAAGGTGCTGGAACTGGTCGATGCCCGCCGCCCCGCGCAGCCGGAAGAGGCCAAGGAACGTGAAGAGCTGATCGGCTATGGCGAAAACCACCGCCGCTTGAAGAATATTCCCGTCAAGGGCGGTTCCGTCACCGTTAATGGCGAAAAACTCGCACCCAACAGCAAGGTGGAAGTGTTGGGCATGTCTGTGCCCGTCGATCCGAACGGTAAATTCGCCATGCGCCAGATTTTGCCGGCGGGCGACCATAGTGTGAATGTCGTGACCGATGGCGGCGGCACGCGCAATGAATTCAACCGCGATATCTACATCCCGCGCAACGACTGGTTCTATGTCGGTATCGCCGACCTGACTGCCGGCCAGAACAGCGTGAAGGGTCCTGCCGCGCTCGTCACGGGTGACGACAGCAACCGTTACAGCGAAGACTTGTTTGTCGATGGCCGCCTTGCTTACTACCTCAAGGGAAAAGTGCGCGACAGCTGGCTGCTGACATCGAGCGCGGATACGCAGGAAGCGCCGGTCGACGAGCTGTTCTCCAATTTTACCGCGAAAGACCCGCGCGCGCTGCTGCGCCGTCTCGATCCGAACGCCTATTACCCAGTATATGGCGATGACTCCACGCTGGTGGAAGACGCGCCGACGAGCGGAAAATTCTACGTCAAACTGGAAAAAGACGACTCCCATATCATGTGGGGTAATTTCCAGACCAAGCTGACCGGCACCGACCTGCTGAATTATCAGCGCAGCCTCTATGGCGGACGCGTGCAGCATAACAGCAAAGACACGACGACATTCGGCGAGAAGAAGACCGAGGTCGAGGCGTTCGTTGCCGACCCTGGCACGCTGGATGCGATCGAGGAATTCCGCGGCACGGGCGGTTCGCTCTATTACCTGCAACATCAGGATGTGACGATTGGCTCCGAACGCCTGCGCATCGAAGTTCGCGACCGCGATTCAGGCATCGTGCTCAGCACCGCGCCGCTCGTCTACGGGCAGGATTATGACGTCAATTATATTCAGGGCCGCGTGATTTTGCGCGAGGCACTGCCTTCGACCTCCGACGCCACGACACTGATCCGCACTGGATCGCTGTCGGGCAACCCTGTTTTCCTCGTCGCCGATTACGAATTCGCGCCGGGGGTGACCGAAATCGACAACATGACCAAGGGTGGCCGCGCCAGCCACTGGGTCAACGATCATGTGAAACTCGGAGTGACCGGCTATGACCAGAAAGGCACCGGGGTCGAACAAAGCCTGCTCGGCGGCGACGTCACGCTGCGCTACAAGCCCGGCACTTACATCAAGATGGAAACCGCCAAATCCGACGGCGCCGGCACTGGCGCGCAGTCCTCGCAGAACGGCGGCTTTGATTTCGCGCCTATCCCGCAATCAACCACCGCCGGCATTGATGCGCAGGCGCACCGCGTCGAGGCCGCGCTTGACTTGGCAGAAGTGACCGACGGCAAGGCGTCCGGTCATATGAGCGGATACTGGCTGCACCGCGATGACGGTTTTTCCGCCCCAGGCCAATTGACCAACGAGGGCGTTGACCAGTCGGGTGTGCAACTGACCGTTCCGGTCGGCAAGCGGGTGGACCTGGTTGCCAAAGCTGACATTAAAGAAGGCGACACTTCCGGCACCGCGACCATCGCGGAAGGCAATGTCGAATACCGCGTCACGCCGACAGTGACGGCGGCGGCAGGTGTCCGCCATGACGACCGCGACACCGGCCTTGCGGGCGGTGCGAGCGCGATCTTGTCGCAGGCGGGCGCGCGCACCGACGGCATCGTGAAGCTCGGCTATGCGCCACTCGACGAAGCGGGTGAAAAAGGCCGCTATGATGTCTATGGTATCGCGCAGATGACGATCGACAAGGATTCCACCCGCTCGGGCAACGACCGTTTCGGGGCAGGGGGCAATCTGCGCGTCAACGACCGCCTGACGCTGGGCGGCGAAGTGACAGGCGGCGACGGCGGCCTCGGCGGCAAGGCGGGTCTTGAATACAAGGAATCCGATCGCACCAGCCACTACATCAATTACCTCTCCGACAATGGCCGCTCCGACACGGGCCTGCGCGGACGTTCCAGCAACGTCGTCGCCGGTACGCGCAACCGCTACAGCGACAGCCTGTCGGTCTATAGCGAGCAGCGCTACCAGTTCTCGAAGGAAGAACAATCGGGCCTGATCCATTCCTTCGGCCTCGATTACGCCGCCAACGACCGCTGGACCTGGGGCGCGAAATTCGAAAACGGCACGACATCCGATCCCGCGAGCGGCGACCTCGACCGTACGGCGGTGTCCGTTTCGACCGGCTATCATCACGAAAAAGTCAAATACGGCGGCACGCTGGAATGGCGCAAGGAAGACGGCAACGTGACCGGCGAGCGCGATTCATGGCTCACAAAAAACACACTGACCTACCAGACGAATGCCGATTGGCGCGCCCTGGCGGGCTTTAACATGGCGCTGAGCGAAGCCGGCACCGGCGCGACGGCGGATGCGGATTTCACCGAGCTGACACTCGGCCTCGGCTACCGCCCGATCCTGAACGACAAGCTGAACGCGCTGCTGAAATATACCTACCTGTCCGACCGCAGCAGCCCCGGCCAGCTTGCACCGGGCGGTGGCGCGAACCCCTACGAGCAGCGCAGCCATGTATTCTCCGGCGATGCGATTTACGACCTGACACCCATGATCTCGCTGGGCGGCAAGGCCGGTTACCGCTTCGGCGAATTGCGTGACAACAGCGTTCCCGGCTCACCCTGGTTCGACAGCACTGCATGGCTTGGCGTCGCGCGCGTTGACTTCCATATCGTTCACGAATGGGACCTGACAGCGGAAGCACGCTACCTCGACGCCGAAGACGCGGGCGATGCGAAGGCAGGCGCACTTATCGGCGCATACAAGCATATCAACGAAAACGTGAAATTCGGTCTCGGCTACAACTTCACCGATTTCGATGACGACCTGACGAACCAGGACTATACGTCGCAGGGCTACTTCATCAACCTTGTCGGCGCGATGTAATTCAATTTACGTCATGCCTTGCAGCGTCAATGAAGAATTATTTACAGGCTGCCGGAGGCGCTCGGCTGGCGAAGTAGATAAAAAAATGCCGCCCGAAAAAATCTGGGCGGCATCTTTTTTTTTACCAAAAAATCAGGCAGCGTTTTTCAGCGTTGCCATGTCGATGACGAAGCGGTATTTCACGTCGCTTTTCAGCACGCGTTCCCATGCTTTATTGATGTCCTGCATCGATGTCATCTCGATTTCCGGCAGGATATTGTGCTGGCCGCAGAAATCGAGCATCTCCTGCGTTTCCTTGATGCCGCCGATGGCCGATCCGGAGATGCCGATGCGCTTGATCAGAAGCGGGAACACGGCGGGTGACGGGTGGGGCGTTGCAGCCGGCGGCGCGCCGACCAGAACGAGCGTGCCGTCGCGTTTAAGCAGGCTGAGGAAAGGGTTGAGGTCGTGCGGGGCGGAAACCGTATTAACGATGAAATCGATCTGGCCGGTATAGCGCGCCATATCTTTTTCATCTTTCGAAATCACGACATCATCCGCGCCGAGTTTTTTACCATCGGCCACTTTGCCGGGAGATGTTGTGAACAACACCACTTTCGCGCCCATGGCATGGGCCAGTTTCACGCCCATATGGCCGAGACCGCCAAGCCCGACGATGCCCACCGTCTTGCCGGGACCCGCGCCCCAGTGGCGCAACGGAGAATAAAGCGTGATGCCGGCGCAGAGCAGCGGTGCGGCGCGCGCGGGGTCGAGGTTGGCGGGAATGCGCAGCACATAGCTTTCATCGACGACGATGGCGCTGGAATAACCGCCCTGCGTCGGGCGGCCGGTTTGTTTTTCGACGCCCATATAGGTGCCCTGCATGCCTTCCTCGCAATAGTTTTCGAGGTCTTCTTTGCAAGAGCCGCATTTACGGCAGGAATCCACGATGCAGCCGACACCGACCATGTCGCCCACCTTGTGCTTGGTCACATTCTTGCCGACACTGACAACCTTGCCGACGATTTCATGACCGACGACCTGCGGGTACTGCATTTCAAACCATTCACCGCGCGCGCAATGGATGTCGGAATGGCAGACGCCGCAGTAAAGGATGTCGATCTGCACGTCGTCAGCGCCGACATCGCGGCGTTCGAAATCCCAATGGCGCAGGGGGGATTTGGTGTCATAGGCGGCATAGGATTTGGCTTTGATCATTTT
>JAQSWE010000072.1 GCA_029266795.1 Alphaproteobacteria bacterium
TTTCGTTATAGTTTCCCAAGCACATACCAAGTCGGATATATATGTGCCGTTTTCATTTGAACCGAATAAGCCTATTTTTATTAAGTACTGTATATGTTCATCGTATTGGACGGAGTTTCTAATTTTGCCATCTTGGATACTTGCAATTGCCGGAATGTTTTTGGAGGATATTTGTGATTTTAATTTTCTCTTTACGCTAAATGGGCTGTCAAAAGCACCTTTTTTGCCGATCTTCCAGCCAAGGTAATTGTACTTAACAACTTTTGGTTTTTTCTCTTTCAAATCGACAAGAAGACTAAAAGTTTTGTGAGATACATCAATTACGTATCCAACAGTCTCGTTTTGCAATTGTACAAAACGTCCTTCTTTAATTTGATTCATGATTGAACCGGAAGTTTTAACTTTAGACAAACTGACTTTGCGTTTTTTTGAGGTAGGCTTGAATTTTTTCTTTGTGAGGACCTTTATATTTATAGCTTGTTCTCTACCCCGAGATGCTGGGCCGATTTCATAAGCGAGCAACTGACCCTCTGATATTTCTTCAATTTTAGATTCTTTAAGTTTTTCGAGATGAATAAATATGTCTTTTTTACTGATTTCATCCACGACGAATCCAAATTTCTTTTTCTTACTAAACCATTTAACAATTCCGTTACGCATGAACTAAATCCGAAAAAATTTATCTTGGGTAAAAAATTAAATTCGGCAAATTACTCCCCCTCGTTCTCCAATCTCTCCAACCTCTCCACCACCGCCGCAATCTCCGCCTCCAGATCCTTCTCCTCGATCTTGCGCGACGCGCCGAGCGGAGAATCTCCGGCGTAGAGCCAGACATCGCCGGTTTCGAATTTCAGCTCGCCGCAGGTGCCGTAGCCTTTGTGTTCAAGGCGAATGGTCTCGCCGGCGGCGGGGGCGCCCTTACCGGATTTTCCGATGCGGAAGATGACGTAATCGTCGCCAGCTTCCTCCACCCCGCCGATAAACAGGATATCGCTGCCCTCGGCCTTCTGCTTGAACGACAGCTGGTTCACGGCGGGCGAACAGGCGGCGGCGGGTGACGTAACAGAGATCATGACAGCGGCCATCAGGCACAGGAACAAGCGCATATGAATTCATCCTATAAAAAGCGGGGCAAAACGCCTCACGCCTTGTCATTCTGCCACGAGGTGGGTTAAATACATATATTCTAAACCGCGCCCTTGGAGAATATTATGTCTAAAACCGTCGCCGTTTCCATCACACAGCTGCCGAACGCCAAGGGGCTGAACCTCCCCAACTATGCGACCGAACTGTCTGCGGGCGTCGATCTGGAGGCTGCGGTCGAGACACCCGTGACGCTGAAACCGGGCGAGCGCCAGCTGATCCCGACCGGCCTTGCCATCGCCCTGCCGGAAGGCTACGAGGCGCAAGTGCGCCCCCGCTCCGGCCTTGCGTTTAAAAATGGCGTGACGGTTTTGAATTCCCCCGGCACCATCGACGCCGATTATCGCGGCGAAGTGAAAGTCATCCTCGCCAACCTCGGCACCGAACCCTTCACGGTGGAGCGCGGGATGCGCGTCGCCCAGATGGTCGTCGCGCAATATACGCGTGTCAGCTTCAATCTGGTCGAGCAACTGGACGAAACCGCGCGGGGCGCGGGCGGCTTTGGTTCCACCGGCACAGCGGCGAAAAAAGCATCATGAACATCCACGATCATATCTGGCAGACGATCGGCAACACCCCTCTCGTCCGCATCCCGAAGCTGACCGCCGAGCACGGCATCAAGGCCGATATCGTGCTGAAGCTGGAATTCTTCAACCCGCTGTCGAGCGTGAAGGACCGCCTAGCCATCTCCCTCATCGAGGCGGGCGAAGCATCGGGCAAGATCAATAAAGACACAGTTATTATCGAGCCGACATCCGGCAACACCGGCATCGGCCTCGCCTTCATCTGCGCGGCGAAGGGTTACAAGCTTATCCTCACTATGCCCGAAAGCATGTCGTTCGAGCGGCGCAAGATGCTTCGCCTGTTCGGCGCGCATATTGAATTGACGCCCGCCGACAAGGGCATGACCGGCGCGGTCAACCGCGCGGTCGAACTGGCGAAGGAACACAAGAACAGCTTCATCCCCCAGCAATTCGACAACCCTGCCAACCCCGATATCCACCGCCGCACGACGGCGGAGGAAATCTGGCGCGATACGGATGGCAAGGCGGATGTGCTGATTTCCGGCGTCGGCACGGGCGGCACGCTCACCGGCGTTTCGCAGGCGCTGAAGGCGAAAAAACCGTCCTTCCGCACCGTTGCGGTGGAACCGACCGACAGCGCGGTCTTGTCCGGCAAGCCGCCGGGTGCGCATAAAATCCAGGGCATCGGCGCAGGCTTCGTGCCGGGCGTGCTGGACGTGAAGCTGATCGACGAAATCATCACCGTTTCCAACGACGACGCGTATGCCATGATGCGCCATGTGGCAAAGACCGAAGGCATTCCCGTCGGCGTGTCGTCGGGTGCGGCCATCACCGCCGCGCTTGCCGTCGGCAAGCGCCCTGAAATGGCGGGCAAGATGATCGTTGCGATCATCCCCAGCATGGCCGAGCGTTACCTGTCGCTGCCGCCCTTCAAGGATCTTGAATAATGATCGAATACGATATTTTCATCGCTGCGCCGCGCAATGCGGTCTGGGAATTCCTGACCCGCCACGACCACATCCAGCAATGGTGGGGCAAGGGCGTTAACCTGCACGTGCAGGATGGCGACGAAACGCCGCAGCCATGGACAGACCATAACGGCATCCAGCACACGACGCGCGGCAGCGTCACGGCGCTCGAGACAAATACGCGCCTGCAGCTGAACTGGACCGATGACGGCTGGCCCGGTCCGACACGCGTTGAATTTCTGTTGTCACCGTATAACGACGGTACAAACCTGTATATGTGCCAGTCCGGCTGGGATATTTTTTCCGACCAGCAGCGCGCCGAACTGGTCGAGCAATACCGCAGCCTCTGGCGGCAGCTGATGGATAATTTCAAGTCTTATTGCCTCAAGACGCGGTAAAGAAAAAGCCCCATCGCGGCAGCGACGGGGCTCTCTTCCTTGTTCAAGAAGCTTGTTGGTTTAACCGAGGCGCTGCGTGGGCAGCGGCGCGGGTTTCGGCGCAGGTTTTGCCGTTACCTTGACGGAAGCGGCAGGTTCAGCCGATGCGTTGAAATCCGCAGCGGAAGCCTTCGCGCCCAGCGTGGATGGTGCGGCATCGTCATTGGCGGGAGCCGCGAATTTCTGCTCCTCCGCCTTTTCCTTCGCCCAGTCGCGCGCGCCGCGGTAATCGTTCACCACTTGCTTCAGCGCGTCGCCGAACATGCCGCCGAGTTTCTTGAAGAAGCCGAGCGCGGGTTCACGCCAGTCTTTCTTCGCGGCAACGGTTGCAGCCGCGCCAATGCCGACGACGGCGCTGAGCAGCGGAGCTGCGGTCACGATTGCCGCGACGACGGGCAGCACGAACCAGGACGCGACGGCGGTGCCGCCAAGAAGCGCGTATGATCCGAGCCGACCAAGCTTGCCGGGGGTTTCGGTTTCGGGGGTCTCAGGGGTAACTGCCATCAGTCTTGTGCCTTTTCGTTTGTTGATCCATGCCCGCCTTGTGGAGGGTTGATACGAGTCTAGGAAGGAAAGGCAAATATGTCAATTTTGTGGACGACGTTAAGCCATATTGATTAATTAAATCAATACTTTAATGTATGGGGTGCAATAGTAACACAAATGCTGAAAGTGAGCAAAACACCCACTTTCAGCATTCGAATCGCGTGTCATGATTCTTGTTTATTACGGCTGTGGCGGCTTCGGCACGTTCACCAGTTTCGGTGTTTCAACGGCGGCTGCGGGCGCAACTTCGGGCTTCGCTGCATTGTTGAAACCGGGCTCGACGGTGCCGTTTTTGAACGTGCTGGTCGCGCGCTCGATCGACTCTTTCTTCTCAAGCGCTTTGCGCTCTTTGCGTGCGTTCCACCAGTTCTTCACGCGGCCGAAATCTTCCGACACATGCGAAACAAGGTCCTGGCCGAGGTTCACCAGCTGGTCGCCCAGTTTCTGGAAGTTATTGCGGCCTTTTTCGGTGGTCGCGTAGTACGCCAGACCGGCGATGCCGACAATGGAAACGATCGGGAACGTCAGCGTCATGCCAAGCGCCCAAAGGCCGGTCGAGAGCGTGCCTGCGCCTGCAAGATAGGTGGTGGTTTTTTCAGCGCGTTGATGGTTTTTGGTTTCGTCGGACATGGAACCCTCTTTTTTATAAATTGGCGTTAAAACGGGAGCCCATAATACGGCCAAGTTGTGACAAGTCAAGGGCTTAGAGGATGATAATTCCTTGCGATTTCAGCCTATTGCGCGGGGGCCAGAATCCCTTTAAAAATTGTCTATGCAAAATGCCTCCTTGGAAATTCCGGCGAACGACGCGCCCGAAACTGCGCCAGTCCCAGCGACTGCCGTGACACCTGCTGCGGCAGCAGCCACCCCAATGATGGCGCAATATCATGCGGTGAAAGAGCAGCATAAAGACTGCCTGCTTTTCTACCGCATGGGCGATTTTTTTGAATTGTTTTTCGATGATGCGATCACCGCCGCCGCCGCGCTCGACATCACGCTGACGAAACGCGGCGCGCATAACGGCGGCGAAATCCCGATGTGCGGCGTGCCATGGCATGCGCATGAAGCCTATCTCGCGCGCCTCATCAAGCTCGGCCACAAGGTCGCAATATGCGAACAGGTCGAAACGCCTGCGGAAGCGAAACAGCGCGGCGGATACAAAGCACTCGTGCGCCGCGACGTCACACGCGTCGTGACAGCCGGCACGCTGACCGAAGACACGCTGCTGGAAAAAAACGCCAACAACTACCTCGCCGCACTCGCCGAAATCGCAGGCGCGATCGGCATGGCGTGGCTGGATCTGTCGACCGGCGATTTCACGCTGCAGCCCGTGCTGCCCCGCGACCTTGGCGCGACGCTTGGCCGCGTGGGTGCGAATGAAATCCTCGTCCCAGAGAAAATGACGCAGAATGAAAACCACTTCGAGGTTTTCGCCGATGTGCGCAACAAGCTGACCGTGCAGCCCGGTTCGCGCTTCGACGCCGAAAATGCGCGGCGCAGGCTGGAGACGATGTTCGGCGTGTCCACGCTCGAAAGCTTCGGGGGCTTCAGCCGCGCGGAAGTCGCGGCGGCCGGCGCGCTGATCGATTATGTCGAACTGACGCAAAAGGGAAAATTCCCTCGCCTCTCCGCCCCCCGCCAGCTTGCGCTCGGCTCGGTCATGGAAATCGACGCCGCGACGCGCCGCAACCTCGAACTCACCTGCACCATGACGGGCGAGCGCGCTGGCAGCCTGCTACACACAATCGACCGCACCATCACTGGCGCAGGCGCACGGCTGCTGGCAAAACATCTGGCGATGCCCCTCACCCTACCCGCCGAAATCGACCGCCGCCTTGATATGGTCACCCATTTCTTCAAGCTCTCCGACTTACGCGCCGATGTGCGCGGTTTTTTGCAGGGCTGCGCCGATATCGAACGCTCGCTTGCGCGTCTCAGCCTTGACCGCGGCGGTCCGCGTGATCTTGCCGCCATCCGCGACACGCTGGGCAAGACGGTGCAGCTATTCCACGTCATCCACAAAAGCGGCGATAACCTGCCAGTTGGATTGACCGATGCGCTCGACACGCTGAAACTCTGGGGCTCGCACCACCCGCTGATCGACCAGCTGGAACGTGCGCTGGCGCAGGACCTGCCCGTGTTGGCCCGCGACGGCGGCTTCATTGCGCCCGGCTATTCCCCGCGCCTTGACGAACTGCGCGTGCTGCGCGACGACAGCCGCCAGCATATCGCGCGGCTGCAGGCCGAATATGTGCAGGCGACCGGCATCAATACGCTGAAAATCAAGCACAACAACGTCATCGGCTATTTCATCGAAGTCACGACCGCGAACGGCGACAAACTGTTCGGCGACACCGCCCGCTTCATCCACCGCCAGACCATGGCGAATGCCGCCCGCTTCACGACCGTCGAATTGTCTGAGCTGGAGCGCAAAATCTCCGAAGCCGCCGAAAAATCCTTGGCGCTCGAACTCGAACTTTTTGCGCAGCTGGCGAAGGAAGTCATGGCGCAGGCCGAAATCATCGCCCGCACCGCGAACGCCCTCGCCGCTATCGACGTCGCCTCGTCGCTCGCCGAATACGCCGCGCGCAACAACTGCGTGCGCCCGCTGGTCGATGAAACACTCGCATTCGACATCAAGGGCGGCCGTCATCCCGTCGTGGAATTCGCGCTGAAGCGCCAGAACGCCGATTTCATCGCGAATGACTGCAGCCTTGCCGATGCCTCGCGCGTCTGGCTGCTGACCGGCCCGAACATGGCGGGTAAATCAACCTTCCTGCGCCAGAACGCGCTGATCGCGCTGCTGGCGCAAATCGGTGCTTATGTCCCTGCGACCTCCGCGCATATCGGCGTGGTGGACCGCCTTGACAGCCGCGTGGGCGCGGCGGATGATCTCGCGCGCGGCCGCTCAACCTTCATGGTTGAAATGGTCGAAACTGCGACGATCCTCAACCAGTCGTCCTCCCGCTCGCTCGTCATCCTCGACGAAATCGGGCGCGGCACGGCGACCTTTGACGGTTTGTCCATCGCCTGGGCTTGCCTTGAATATTTGCACGAAGCGAACAAGTCGCGCGCGCTGTTCGCAACGCATTACCATGAATTGACGACACTGACCGAGAAGCTGAAAAACCTCGCCTGCTACACGATGAAGGTGAAGGAATGGAAAGACAGCATCATCTTCCTGCATGAAGTCGCCCCCGGCACCGCCGACCGTTCCTACGGCATCCATGTGGCCAAACTGGCGGGGCTGCCACCGGCGGTAATCGAGCGCGCCGAAGAAGTTCTGAAAAACCTCGAAAACCCGAAAGACGGCAAGACGTCGAAAAATGTTGGCGCGGAACTGCCGTTGTTCAGCGTGGTGCCAAAGGCTGCACCTGCAAAACCCTCCGCTGCCGAAGAAGCCCTGCGCGCGCTCAACCCCGACAACCTGACGCCGCGCGAGGCGCTTGATGCGCTTTATGCTTTGAAAGAAAAGCTATCGGTCGATAAGAAATAACTGCGCGCGGTTGTCAAATCCGGCAACCGGCTTCAGCCATGCCGGCTTTTCCGATATCCATTTATTGTCGATGGCGGGGCAAGCCAGCACGGTCGATATCTTGCGCTCCTCCAGCAATTTCAGCGCTTCATTCGCAGTCTTCGCTGTTTCGATGTTATGGAGGGTTTTCAGCCCCTGCCCCTCGCGGTGGTAATTGCCCGCGATGATTTTCTGTGGCGTGAAGAACAGCACATCGCCGCCCATCGCCGGATCGACATACAGGTTGCCGTAGCTTTTAAAAATACCCGTTTGCAGTGCAAGCCGGATAGCAGACTGACATTCAGCCTTGGCAATATCGGCGCGCGGCGTCACGAGACCTGCAAGACCTGCGGTAATGACCGCGAGAATGAATAGCACCGCATAGGGACGGAACGGACGCTCGACACGGTGGAGCGCGGCTGTAATGAAAGCGGGAAACAGTGCGGCGATGGCAATAATGGCAACAGGTTGCAGGTAATACGTCCAACGCCCCTGCGCCGCGACCATCGCAAATCCGCCGACAAGCAGTGCCAGCAACAGAAGTTTTTCCCTCCGTAGCGGCATTTTCAGCAGCAGGGCGAGCGCCAGCAGCGGCTGCCACAGATGGCGCAGAATGGTGCCGGGGTCGCGCAGGAACAGCGATTTCGATTCCGAAATCAGCAACAGGAAATTTTCCCTGATAAACGGGTCGGCATCTACCATCGGCCCCGCGACAATTTTCGGGTAAAGCAGCATCTCCACCCCTGCCGCAGCCGCCGCAACGCTGACGGCGCAGATAATGCGGGCGCGCGGCGCGAGCGCCATGATTTTCGGCAGGCACAAAACGCTCGCCCCTATCGCCACCAGCAGCGTCAGCGCGACATAGGGCATGGACAGCGTGTCGTACTGAATACGGCTGAAATATTCTTCCAGCGGATATTCGGCGGCAAGGCCGAGGGCCGTAACAATAAACGCGCCCCACGCCATCGCGGCGAGCGGTTTCATCTGCCCCGCATCTTTCAGCGTGAAGAAACCCAAGATCGCGTAAACCACCGCCATCGGCATCAGCGCTTCGGTGCTGATCCAGAGCATCAGGCCCAGCACCGCGCCGCCTGCAAAACCCGTGGCAATATTCAGCGGGCGCATTACAAGGCAAATCAACACGCACCAGAGCATCGCCAGCAATCCGTGATGGTCGGCATCTCCCGGTAAATAATATGCGGCGAGCGGGCTGAAGGCTGCGAGCAGGAAAACGCAACCGGTCGCATGGATATGGTCGAAATGCTTTTGCGCAGCACGCATCATGAAAAACAACGCAAAAAGCCCCAGCAGCGGCGGCAGCCATGTGGCGGAGAGCATCAGGCGCAGCTCCACGCTAAAATCGCGCGGCGCGATCCAGGCACCGAGCGCGAGCAGCGCATCCAGCGGACGGGTCCAGTGGATGTAAACGCTGCCGATATCGGGGGCATTGGTGTTGCGCACAACATGGCCGAGGAAATCGTCGCCGATCAGCCATTGCCGCACCTGATTGAGGCGCATCCAGACATCCGGGTCGTTGGGGCCGAGCGGCGCGCTAAGGTTCGGCCATTTCATCACCTCGCCCTGCCGCGCGACGGCCAGTTTCACTAGCCAACCGATGGGTAGCAGCCAGAGCAGCACGCGCCACTTGTTTTTCGGCATCAGGCTTTCGTAAGCGGGCTTTCCGTTTTGGGGGAATACAAGGAAGCGCAGCAGCACGAAATTTACCTCCAGGCCCACACCCACGCCGCAGCAGAGCGCGAACATACGGGCGATAAAGCCCGCGGGCAACAGCGATAGCAGAACGCAGAACACGCCATAGTTGATCGCGGCTGCGAAGAGCTGGCAGGCGACAAAGGCGACCGCCTGCTGATGCGTTTTTGCGGGTTTGGCGGCATCGGTGAAGGTGAAATTTTTGTGGAGCAGATAGGTAACGCCGATCGCCAGCGTCATCGACAACCCGCGCGCGGCGTACACTGACAGGTCAAAGAAAATGAACAGTTCGAGCAGCGCCGCATCGACGACAAAACCCAAGCCGCCCACCAGCAGGTAGCGCAGGAAACTGGGACCGAACCGCCGCAGCAGCGGGATGCGGTTGATGAGGCTTAGCGCCTGACGTTCAAATAGCATAAATGCCGCGCCTCGCGGTAAGAGCGCGCCACGCCGTTCAGCACCAGTCCCGCCACGAACAACAGCGTCGCCAGCGTACCGATCGCGCTCGCCAGCACAGCGGTCGGCTGCCGCTTCACTTCGCCGGTGTCGAGGTATTCAAGAACCACGGGAACGCCAAGGCAGAGCGACAGCAGCGCGAGGAAGAACGCGATCAGCCCGAAGAACATCATCGGGCGCATGTCCTTGTACAGCATCGCAATCGTGAACAGGATGCGGAAACCGTCGCGGAAGGTGCGCAGCTTGCTGAACGAGCCTTCGGGCCGCTCGCCATAGGGTGACGGGATTTCGATGAAAGGCAGGCGCTGCTCCAGCGTGAACACGCTCATTTCCGTTTCAATCTCGAAACCCGCGCTATGCGCCGGGAAAGATTTCGCGAAGCGGCGGGAGAACGCGCGGTAGCCGGAGAAAATATCCTGCATGCCGCGGCCGAACAGTCCCGCCACGATCAGGTTGAACATACGGTTGCCGAGCTTGTGGCCGGGCGGGAAGGATTCATCCTTGCCTTTGCGCACGCCGCAGGCCATGTCGTTATGCCCGTTCAGGATCGCATCCAC
>JAQSWE010000073.1 GCA_029266795.1 Alphaproteobacteria bacterium
AACCAGAAAGCGCGCTTCAACGCAAAACAGTTTGAAGATGCGGCGGCGGAACAGCTTGTTCCCGTAGGCATGAAACCAGAAGATATCGTCCCTGCCATCATCTTCGGCTTATCGAAGCATTCACGTCTGCTCTCCGGCACGACGCTGCGCTTCGACGCGGGCGAGGGGCAAATTAAAAAGAGCGCCATCACAGACGGCAGCAAGAGGGCATCATGAAAGCGGAACTGCTCAATCCCGAACTTACGGCCTCCGAGCTTGGCGAAGGCGTCAATTGGGACACGCGCGGCAAGCGCCTCTACTGGGTCGATATCATGGGCCAGATGATCCATTCGACCGACGCGGAAGGGCAACAATACGCAGGCTATAAAACGCCATCCATGATCGGCTTCATGGCGATCGACGATCAAGGCGGCTGCGTGGCGGGCTTGCGCGACGGGTTTTATAAACTGAAGCTGGCCGGTGACGTTCAGGCACAGCCTATCGTGCGCCCCATTTTCGTTGATGCGGACAACCGCTTCAACGATGGAAAATGCGACCGCCGCGGTCGCGTCTGGGGTGGTACGATGAACCATGTCGACCACAAAAAGACCTCCGGCGCATTTTATCGCCTCGATGAGCGCGGGTTGCATACGCAGGAAGAAGGCGTCATCATCTCGAACGGCATCGGCTGGTCGCCCGATAACAAATTGATGTATTACATCGATACGGGCACCGGCACGATGTGGCTTTACGATTATGATATTGATACCGGCACAGCCACCAACCGCCGCCCGCATATTGTCTTCAATGACAAGCGCCCCGACGGCATGTGCGTGGATTCACAAGGTCGGTTGTTCGTTGCGCTCTGGGGCGGATGGGCGGTTGATATCTATTCACCGAAAGGGGAATTGGTCGACAGCATCGCGGTCGATGCGCCCCAAGTGTCCTGCTGCTGCTTCGGCGGGGACGACCTGAAGACGCTGTACATCAGCACGGCCTATGTCGGCCTCAGTGACGAAAAGCGCGTTGCCGCGCCGCATGCGGGGAAGACGTTCAGGATACAAATGGATATTCCGGGCCTGCCCGAAACACCGGCGAAGGTGTAACGCCATGAATATTTTCGCAGACTGGGGCAATACCAATTTCCGCGCTTTCCTTGTCAAGAACGGGCAGGTAGTGGAGCGTTACCAGTCGGCGGAGGGTGGGATTCAAAAAGTTTTCACCGCGCCCGAAAACCGCGTCGCCGATTACAGCGGGTTTTTCACGAAGCATCTGGCCGACTGGCTGCAACGATATCCGCAAGCGTCAATCCATATCGCGGGCGCGGCGGGCGGGCGCGACGGATGGGTCGAAACGTCTTATTCAATTGCACCGGCGGGATTGGCCGATGTAAAGCGCAACCTGCACCGCATCGCGCCCGAGCATCTGGGCGCGGCGGCGGGCCGCGAAATCTATATCGCGTCGGGCTGCACGATTGCGATGGCGGATGGCCGGCACGACGTTATCCGCTCCGAAGAGGTCAAAAGCCTCGGCGCGGCACGTCACCTGAAGCGTTCGGCGATGCTGATGTGCATTCCTGGTACGCATTGCAAATGGGTGAAGATCGAGGACGACAAGATTGTCCATTTCGAATCCGCACTCACGGGCGAGTTGTACGGGATATTGAGCGAGCGCGGCGCGCTGGCGGCTTTATTCCGCTTTGATAAAAATTCGCAACAAAAAGACATGGGATCGTTTGACCTAGGACTGGAACTGGCAGGTCGCGGCTTCGACCTGCTCACCGACCTGTGGCAGGTGCGGGCGCAGAAACTGCGCGCCACTCCACATCCTGCCGATATGCAGGCTTACTTCTCCGGCATCCTCATCGGTCATGAACTGCGCCAGATGGACAGGCTCTTCCCCGGCAAGCCGCCGGTCGTGCTGCTGATGGACGGCGGCGCGAAACGCGAATTCTATGCGCGCGCCTTCGACTGGATGGGCTGGAAAATCGATTGCGATGTCGACAGCGAAACGGCGGTTGTTTCCGGCCTGCTCGGCGTTATTTAATCTAGATAAATTAGGGGAATTGAATTCCCAAGACGTTATTCAGGACTTCCGCCGAATATTGATTGTAGTAGCCATCTGGGCGTTGAATAAGGGCACCAAAATCTTCCGTTTTATCGTTTCCCAGTTTTTCCGGGGCGGGTCTCTTATACCAATAAAGCCATACTTCTCCCGTACGTAGAATTCCACAACGGAAACCTCGCCAATTGATGGGAACGGCGTACTTCTCGCCTTCTTTACTTTTTACAATGGACTTCAAAACCCGAAAGTAAATTTGATGATTTTCCACTTTTTCGACGACGGCAATGAAAGAAATCTCCGCTGCCTTCGCCAAGAGAGCGATATCCGGAGTTATAAGATCCGGCGGTGGTGTTGGCTGGCATGCTATCGAAGGCGCGCTACAAAAAGTAGCTAGTACAAAAATCAGGAGCCGAAAGAAATTAGTCATTTTAATTCACAGCACGCAGCGGTAAGAGCCTCGGCACGCGTGCCGACTTCTTTCGCCGACACGCCCGGCTTGTAGAGCGAAGATCCCACGCCAAACGCATAACAGCCCGCCGCATGGAACGCCGCCACGGTATCGACCGCGATGCCGCCGGTCGGGATGACCTTGATATGCGTCGGCAGCACCGATTTCAGCGCGCGGATATAGCCCGGGCCGCAGCTGTCGGCGGGAAAAATTTTCAGGAATTTCGAGCCGAGCTTGATCGCGTTGAACGCCTCCGTCGCCGTATAGACACCGGGCATCATCACCATGTCGCGGGCCAGCGCGGCCTTCACGACATCGGCATCGGTATTCGGCGCGACAATCAGGCGCGCGCCGGTCTTGTGGACTTTCTCTACGTCTTCCGCCGTCAATACCGTGCCCGCGCCGATCAGCACAGTGTCGCCGAAACGCTTCACGAGCCGCGAAATGCTCTCGAAAGGGTCGGGGGAATTGAGCGGCACTTCCATGCAGCGCCAGCCTGCGCTGAAAATTGCCTCGCCCACAGCCAGCATTTCATCGGGCTTGATGCCACGCAAAATGGCAATCAGGCGGTTTTGCGAAAAATATTGGTCGGCGACGGCGAGCATGGTCGTTTCCTTTAATGTTGCGGACGCAGGTATTCGCGGACGCGCTTGGCGATTTCTTCGCGGGCGAGTTCGGGGCGGTCGAACATCTTCATATAGGCGCCGACGCTCGCCTGATGTACGCCCATTTTCGGGTCTGACCAGATGACGCCCCATGGGCTGTGGATCGGCGTCGGTTTGATGACAAGCTCAGCGCGGCGTTTTTCGAGTTCCTCGGCGGATACTTCCATATCCAGCGACTTGTTCGCCACATCCAGCTTGACCCAGTCGCCGGTTTTCACGAGCGCGAGCGGGCCGCCGGCTGCCGCTTCCGGCGAGACATGCAGCACATGGCAGCCATAGGCCGTACCGCTCATGCGAGCATCGGAAATCGTCACCATCGCCTTCACGCCCTTCGCCAGCAGATAGCCGGGCGGGCGCACATTGCCGACTTCGGGCATGCCGGGATAACCGAGCGGGCCGCAATTGCGCAGGATCAGCACGCGGTCGGGCGTGATGCCTTCCTTCGGGTTGTCGATGCGCTTGTGGTATTCCTCGATACTGTCGAACACGACGGCCTGCCCGCGATGCTGCAGCAGGTTTTTCTCGGCAACCGCCGATACCTTGATGACAGCGCCGTCAGGGCAGAGGTTGCCCTTCAGTATCACGATGCCGCCATCCGGCAGCAGCGGTTCCTTGACCGTCTTGATAATATTGGTGTCGGTATACGGGTCGCGCGCGGCAAGCTCTTCCTTCATCGTCTTGCCGCTGCACCATTTCACGTCGTCTTTCACGTATCCGGCAGCCGCCAGTTCGCGCAAGACGGCGGGCATGCCGCCCGCGCGGAAATATTCCTCCATCAGGTAAGCGCCCGACGGTTTCACGTTCACCAGCAGCGGCACTTTCGATCCGTATTCCTGCCAGTCATCGATGGTGAAATCGATATCCGCCATGTTTGCAATTGCGAGTAGGTGGACGACTGCATTGGTCGACCCGCCAATCGCGGCATTCGCGGCGACGGCGTTGAGGAAAGACTGGCGCGTGACGAAGGTGGAGGGGCGGCGGTCGGCGATGACCATGCGCACGGCTTCTTCACCCGCGCGGAAAGAATAATGCGCGCGCTCCGCCATGGGCGCGGGGATGGAGGATGCGCCGAACAGCGTCAATCCCAAGGCTTCCGCCATGCTGTTCAGCGTCGAGGCCGTGCCCATGCTCATGCAATGGCCGGCGGAGGGTTGCGCGGCGCAGGAACGCACCATCAATTCGTCTTCGGTGATTTTTCCGGCGGCCAGCAATTCGCGGTTCTTCCACAAATGCACGCCCGATGCCGACTGTTCGCCGTGGTAATAGCCGTTCAGCATCGGGCCTGCAGATGCCACGATGGTGGGGAGGTCGGTCAGCAGCGTCGCCATCAATCCCGCAGGAACAGTTTTGTCGCAGCCGGTCAGCAGCACGAGACCGTCCATCGGGTTCGCGATGATCGTTTCGATGAGCGTCATGGCGGTCAGGTTGCGCATATACATCGAAGTCGGGCGCGTCAGCGGCTCGCCGAGCGGCGGCGCGATATCGAACTGGAAGGGAATGCCGCCCGCCTGCCGGACACCTTGGGCAACGCGGTCGTTCAGGTGGTGGTCATGCATCGCCTGGCAGGGATTTAAATCGCCGCCGAATTTGCAGATGCCGATGATGGGACGGCGGCCGCTTTCGGTTTGATCAGCGAGCGGATGGTCGGTCGTGCCGCACAGCTCTTCCATCGTGAATTTGGAATTCACCATCTTGCCGGTATGGTGCGCGCGCACATCGACGGCGGCGGCCTGCCCGAACCAGTAATCGCTGCGCAAGGAAACTTTTTTGTCGGCCATCTGGCACCCCCGTTTTGACCCGCCCTTTTTACTATAGGCGAGAGGAGTATGCCAGCCGGTTTAATGGATAATCGGCAGATCCGGAATAACCGGCGGGATGGGAATATCGACCGGCGGCAGGGCGGGAACATCGATTACCGGCACATCCACGGGCGGCAGGTCGACCGGGGGCAGCAAGGGCAGGTCCACGGGCGGCACATCGACTGCGGGAACGTCCACGGCAGGCACATCGACCGAGGGCACATGAATGCCCGTTTCGGCAATGCTGGGCAGGGGCAGGCTTCCCAACTGGGTCGGGAGACCGCCGCCGATGCCGCCCTGCTGGCCTTCGATCCCCTTCAGGACAGGAACAATCAGCCCGAGCGAGAAGGGCGCGGTTTCCGGCATGAAGCCTTGTGCAACCAATGAGCCATTCGCGCCCACGTCACCAAACACGATAACGCGGGAATTGATCTCGGGCGCCTTGCGGGCGGAAACCGCGAGCGAGATTTTCGTGCCGTCGGCGAGGCGCAGCGCCCCATTATTGTATTCGCGCACATAGCCTTGCGTCAGGAAGTGCTTCACGCCGGATTTGAAAATGGAGTTCACATGGCTGATGCTGCCGGTTTTTGCGGGCTTCATCCGCTCGATCAGCCCTGCGATAATCACGCCATCGGCGCGCTTCATGCCGCTGACCGACACATAATCGCCGGGTTTAAGCAGTTTCATCACGGCGCGTCCCTTGCCGTCGGCGATGACCTTTTGTTTGCCCACGATCATCTCGCCGCGCTTCGCATTGACGCTGCCGACGCGGCCCGAAACGGCCTTGTCGACCGTAATCTTGCGCGCGCGGAACTCCCCGTTTTTATTGTAAGCACGGACGGCCACGACTTGCCCGACGCGCAAAGCCTGTATCGATGCGTTGCGGCCATTATTTTCGACCGGCGTTTTCGTGGTGTATTCGATTTCCATGCCGTTGACGCAGATCGAGCCGAAGCCGGTCACACGGCCGTAAACGCCGATATCGCCCGTAATACCCGTGCCGCCGATGCCGCGATCGGCGAATTTGGCGCCGGTGCCGCCCATGCCTTTTCCGTTAAGGATGCCGGTGCCACCCATTCCCTTGCCTTCGGCGAATTTCGCGCCCGTGCCACCCATGCCCTTGCCGTCATGGATGCCCGTGCCGCCCATCCCTTTGCCGGATGCGAAAATGAAGCCGTCTGGCGTGGGGCAGCCTTTCGGTTTTGCAAATGCGGGCGTCACAGGTTGCAGCGTGGAAAGCGCCAGCGCGAGGATCACGACGATTTTCATGAACGCGCTGCGCATGGCGATTACCCCTTGTCCTTGCGGCTGAGGTCGGCATCGGTATAGAAATAGGCGCCGAAATTAATGCGGTATTTGGCGTCCGGCTCGCCCTTGTCGATGTCCGACATTTCCAGCGCTTTGCGGTTCAGCTGGCGCAGCGCCTTCATGGCGGCTTCGCGCGCGAGGTTTTGCAGTGTCTCGGCGGATTCCCGCGTCAGGCAGTCATAGTAAACGGAACGGTCGAGATAGGGCGGCTTGGTGCTGAGGATGTTGGCAACCGCCGCCTCCAGATGGTCTTCGCCGTTATGGCCAAAATAATACAGCTTTTCCGCCCAGCCTTCCTGCGGCACGAAGGCCTCGACATTCAGCCAGACGTTATCGGTGATCTCGTCATATCTGGCGATATCCTGCCGCAGCATTTCGTCCAAGATCGCGCGCGGGCGCACGTCTTTCGAGACGGATTCAGCAAGCGCGGTAAAGCTCAGCTTCGGATTTTCGCGGTTGGCATAGGGCAGGGGCCGCGGCAGGCCCTGCGGGTTCAGGAATTCGGGATTGCCCATCCAGATGGCGACAAGCTCTGCGCCGACGGATAGATGCGGCACCTCGATCCTGGCATTCGGGGGCAAGCTGCGGAATTTACGCACGTCGCGGCGATGCACGCCGGTCATCAGGCTGATCTGGCTGTCGGTAGGGCGGATATTGGCGGCTTTCAGGTTTTCCTCGGCGATGTCGACATAGACGTCCTTCATGATCTCGATGAATACCTGCAGCGGAAGGCCCTTGCCAATGAACAGCCGCGCAAGCGGGCGCATCAGGCGGCGCACGGCCTGCAGCATCAGGCTATCGGATTCAGAAAGGGGCATAGGTGACTGCATATTGTCCATGACGCATTATCCTATCCACATTTATATAGAAGATGAGGGATTAATTTTCAAAAAAGCCAAAAAAGTTCCCCTGATTTCCAAAATCAATTTTATCTAGAATTTATTATAAATCAATATGTTATAACAAATAATGAATCTGTAACCCCTTGGATATCCTGCCAAAATCCGTGTAAAAAAAGACCACGGCATTTTTGGCGTCCTTTAAACAGCAATATCCAATGCAGGGCTGTACTCCGGTTCGAAAAATGTTATCAACGCTCCCATGTCCATGAAGTTTTTTACGCCGTATTTCATCCTCTCGCTGCTCTGCGCGCTGCCGAGTCCCGTGCAGGCGCAGTCTGGCGAAAAAACGACCCTCAGCGTCTCTGCCGGTTACAATTACAGCGAAGGCGATTACGGACAGGCTGACGACACGAAAGTCCACTATGCACCCGTGACGTTCAAGCTGACGCGCGGCGAATGGGCGCTTAAGCTGATGGTGCCCTATATCCGCATCACAGGCCCCGGCGTTGTGGTGGGCGATGTCCCCGTTGGCACGCCCCGTCCCGTTGGCACGGAAGAAGGTTTGGGCGATATCACGCCGAGCCTGCTCTGGACGCACCGCCTCAATCGTTACGGCACAACGGCTGAATTGCAAGGCATCCTGAAACTGCCGACCGCAGATGAAGATAAACGCCTCGGCACCGGCCTTGCCGATTTCACGGCGCAGGCGGGGCTGATCCAGCCCTTCGGCCGCGCCTACCTGAACGGCAATGTCGGCCGCAAATTCAATGGCAGTAACGCGACATTCCCCTTGCGCGATGTGTGGAAGTATACGGCGGGCGGCGGCTACCGCGTGTTTGACTTAACAACGGTCGGTTTCCTCTACGACTACCGCGAACGCCAGAGCGCGGGTAGCGATAATTTGAGCCTGCTGACAGGCTATATCAGCCAGACGATCAATCCCGAATGGACGGTGCAGCTCTACGGCTCCGCGGGCTTCACCGATGCCTCGCCCGACAGCAATATCGGCCTGCAATTTACCCGCAGTTTCGAGCTTTTTTAAAGCTTTATGGCGCATTGACCGCTCGCCATAATCAGCCTATCTTGAACACTTCATAAATAACGCGCCACAATCGAACGGGATGGAATCATGTCCAGCAAACCCCTGCCCACGGACCAATTTTTCAAAAACTCCGGCCTAACGCCCGAAAAGGCGCGGGAGATTGTGAAGGAAGGCTTGAGCGGCGCGGATTACGGCGAGTTCTATCATGAAATCGTCGCGCGCGAACGCCTCGTGAAAGACAAGGGCGAATTCACGACTGTTTCCACTGGCGACAGCAAGGAAGGCTTCGGCTTCCGGGTCGGGCAGGAAGAACGCGTCGGCTATTCCTATTCCGACCTGTTCAACGAAGCTGCATTGAAAGATGCCGTGACGGAAGCGCGCAATGTGCTGAAGCTCGGCACGCCGAAAGCGGCGCAGCCCGCGACCGGCATGGTGGCGCAGCAGCTGTATACGCCGGAAGATCCCATGGCGGGTTTCACGCTCGCCGAAAAAATCGCCAAGGTGAACGAGATCGAGGCCTATGCCCGCTCGCTCGACCCGCGCATCACCAACGTCACCGTGGCCTATGCGTCTGAATCGAAGGCCGTGCATATCATCACCGCAGACGGCAAAAGCCTGATCGATAACCGCCCCATGACTTCCGTTTCCATCTCCATCATGCTGACCGACAAAGACGGCAAGAGCGAGATCGGCACCGCGCAAACCGGCGGGCATGTCGATGCGACGGCTGTGTTCGACGAGGCGAGCTTCAAGGCCGCCGCGAAAAAAGCGCTGCATCAGGCCGAAGAGCTGCTGGTGGCGGAAGACGCGCCCGCCGGCATCATGGATGTCGTGTTGAGCCCCGGCTGGGCCGCTGTCGTGCTGCACGAAGCCATCGGTCACGGGCTGGAGGGCGATTTCAACCGCCGCGATATCTCGGTCTATAGCGGCAAGATCGGTCAGCAGATCGCCTCGCCCGAAGTCACCGTCATCGATCAGGGCGATATGCCGGGCGAGCGCGGGTCGTTGCATTTCGACGACGAAGGCGTGCCGACGCAGCAAAACGTGCTGATCGAAAACGGCGTGCTGAAAGGCTATATGCAGGACCGCCAGAACGCGCAGCTGATGGGCGTCGATCCGACCGGCAACGGGCGTCGTGAGAGTTATGCCCATGCACCGATGCCGCGCATGACCAACACCTATTTCGCCAATGGCACGCATGACCCCGCCGATATCATCAAATCGGTGAAGGACGGCATTTACATCTCCGATATGGGCGGCGGGCAGGTCGATATCACATCGGGCAAGTTCAACATGAATGCGAAGCTCGCCTATAGAATTCGTGATGGCAAAATTGCGGAGCCGATCAAGGGCGCGACCATCGTCGGCGACGGCCTCACGGTCATCAAATCGATTACCATGGTCGGCAATGACCTTGCGCTGGAAAAAAGCGCGGGCATGTGCGGCAAGAACGGCCAGCAGGTGCCGGTCGGCTGCGGCCAGCCCACGCTGCGCGTCTCCAACATGACCGTTGGCGGTCGCAAGAAATAAGGATTGAACAACATGACCACCGAAAAAGAATTTCTGGCATCCATGAAGCCCTTTGCGCAATCACTGCTCGATTATGCATTGGAAGAAGGCAAAAACCACGGCATCACCGACGCGCGCATTTATGTTTCCGCCAGCGACCGTCTGGAAAACAGCGTCGAAAAGGGGCAGGTCACGAAA
>JAQSWE010000295.1 GCA_029266795.1 Alphaproteobacteria bacterium
AGATCAGCGCGGATTTCAACAAGGCGTCGCAGCCCGTCCCCGCCCTCACCCGTTTCTATGCCGCGAACAACGACATCACGATGAAAGTGTTCGAGAGCAACAACATCGCCCTGCACATCAACAAGAGCCATACCGTTTTTGCGCATGAGTTGCAGACGCGCGTCGATGCGTCCTTGAAAAAACACGCACTGCTCAGCGAATACACGCAAGCGATGCCGCAGGATTCGCGCGCCGCGCTTGAATCGGTTGCGAAGCTCGAGGACGCGACGCGCGGTCTTCCCGCGATCAAGGCGGCCTTCGATGATTCATGGAGCTATCACCGCCGCGACGTGACGCGCACGCGCCATTACACGACACAAAGCTGCAGCAACGGCAAATGCACGACGCAGCACCACACCGAACAGGTCTATGATTACAGCTGGCATACCTATACCTACAACGCCGCGCAGGCGCAGCAGGCGGCGCGGCTGCTGCAGAACTTCATGGAGCGCAACCCGGATCTCAGCGTTCAGGAACGCCTGTATATCGCGAAGATGACCAGCGCCGAAAACCAGGAAGCCATCCGCACCAGCATGGCGCGCGAATTCAAGGACCACGCGCCGACGCCGGAAGAATACCTGAAATTCGCCAATACCTGGGCGAGCGGTTCCAACTACCTGAAATACGCACCGCAGGCGGCCGCCGAATATCAGGCGCTGACGAACCTTGCGCCCTCATGGCAGCAGGCGATGCGCACGGCGCATAACCATCATTACCGCACCAATTTCCGCTCCGACAGCGGTCCTGCCGAATACCAGCTCGCGGAAACCGCCGAAACCCGCGCCGCGCGCGCCCTCGAAGCCGCGCATGGCGTGACCGACGGCATTCATTTCTCCGCCGCGAAAGCGCCGGAGCTGGAGCGCATGATCCGCGATTACGTCGATGTCGTGCTGCATGAAAAACCCGGCAACGCGAACGAGCTGCGTTCTGACATCATGAAAACCGCGCGCTCGATGTACGACCAGAACTACGAAAACGGTTTCGACGTGCATACCTTCAAATGGCTGAACGTCATCCTGATCACCATGCTGGGCATGGCGGCGGGTGGCGGCCTTGGCGTCGGCGCGGACAAGCTGCTGCACCGCAAGCGCCGCGAATGGTTCGAAGACCCGGTCGCCCGCGAAGAGCGCGAAGCGCGCGAGCGCAACGCCGCCTATGAGCGCCAGCAGGAGCTGGAGCGCAAGGCCGCAGAGCGCCTTGCCGCTGAAGCGCAGAAGAAGGCGATGAACGAAGCGGTCGACGACCTGAAAGACGCGATCAAGCCATCGACCGAGATCGCCAACGACGATGCGCCGCAGGACCGCCCCGCCTTCAACACGAAGCCGAACCGCAAGATCAACCTGTAAATTAAAATAACGGCCAAGAAAAAACCGGCGACCACAGGGTTGCCGGTTTTTTCGTTGTTCAATTCCTGAAAATCTATCAGCGGCTCGACGCGTAAACGGCGAGACCTGCGCCCAAGATCACGGCAGCGGCAAGCGCGCCGTAACCGTCCGTCTGCGACGGGCCGCGGGTGGAGCAGGAGGTGAGGACAAGGCTGAACAAAACGGCGGTGGTGACGGAACGCATGGTTGAACTCCATATTCTTGAACAGGTTACGCGCGCGAGTATGACGAAATCGGTTATATATGTCAATTCAATTCTTTGCTGCGACGCAACAAAATTTCAATGACGCGAATCCCGATCCGTGTTGGAATGAAGATGTAGTTTTTAAAAAGAGGAAATCCATGCGCCATTGCATGAAAAATATCATCGGCTGGGAAGTTTCTGCACCGCAAAACGGCGGACAGGAATCCTATGCCCCTCTTTTCAAGAAACCCGCCGGTACCACGACCAGACGACGGTTGCCAGACTGATGTAATCATCACCTGTCAGCCGCCCTAACGGAAGGCTGACAGAACACTCCCCCGATAAAAAATCGGCATGTTCATTTGGCCTTTCGCACGCAACAACGAAAGGAACAGATCATGCGTGTCGGAAAAAACATCAGCCTGCTGGAACGCCATGCGGTGTTCATGAACATGGCCTTCGTCATTCCCGTCATCATGCCCTTTTACCGGGACGAGATGGGTTTGAACTTCCGTGACTTCCTGCTGGGCGAAGCGGCCTTTGCCGCGACCGTCGTGCTGCTGGAAGTGCCGAGCGGATGGCTGTCCGATGTGTGGCAGCGCCGCTGGGTCATGGTGCTGGGCACGCTGACGCAGATGCTGGGCTATGCCCTGCTGATGGTGGCGGACAGCCTTGTCATGGCGGCATTGTCGCAGTCGGTCATCGGCGTCGGCATCAGCCTGATGTCCGGCACCAACTCCGCGCTGCTCTACGACTCGCTGTTGTCGGAGGGGCGCGAGGGTGAATACCGGATGCGCGAAGGACGGCGCGTGGGTCTTGCTTTGTACAGCGTCGCAGGGGCGAGCATCGTGGGCGGATTTTTATACGCCTACGATCACTACCTGCCGCTGATCCTGAGCCTGATCACGCAGACCATCGCGTTGGTGATGGCGTGGCAAATGGTGGAGCCGGAGCGTCACCGCGTGGCGGCGCAAAAGCACCCCGTCGCCGACATGATCGAAACGGCGCGCTATGCCTTGCACGGTCATGCGGAAGTGGGTTTGATCATCGTGTTCTCGGCCGTCATGTTTTCGGCCACCAAGGTGATCATGTGGAGCCAGCAGCCGTATTACATGGCGATGGGCCTCGATGAGCGGTACTTCGGCCTGATGATGGCGGCGGGTTTCGTGCTGGGCGGATTGTCGAGGCAGCATTCCCACCGGCGGATTGTCGAGCCAGCATTCCCACCGGCTGGACGGAAAGCTCGGCACGATCAAGTCGCTGTTTTTCGTCTGGGGCCTTGCGGTCGCCGTCTGTATCGGCGCGGCTGCGGGCGGCTTGGGCTGGCACGGCGTTGTCTTTCTGATGATCGGCGGCACCTGCATCTATGGCATGGCGCAGCCGCGGGTCAGCGAGGCGATCAACCGGCATGTGGGATCGGAGCGGCGGGCGACTGTCCTCTCCACCCAGAGCCTCTGCGTCTCGCTGCTGTTCATCCCCTTAAGCTGGGCGATGGGCGAAGTGTCGGAACGCTTTGGCATCGGGGCCACCCATTACGGGTTGGCGGGATGGCTGGGTATCGCGGGTGTATGCCTGAGTATCTGGTGCTACCGCCGCCGGCGCCGCGCACGGATACTCGCGCTGCAGGACGAACTGCTGAACGCAACTTAAACCTCTAACGTCAAAGTAGCCAAAATAGAACCGGCGGTCCTGAAAGGAGCAGGACCGCCGGTTTGCTGTTTATCAGCGACGCCGGCTTAGTCCAGCGCGTCGATGATATCTTCAATCAGGTTGTTGTCGCGACGGACGAGGACGTAGTTGTTGTCCGCGCGGTACCAGTTATAACCGACCGGCGGGCGGCGCAGATGGTAGCGATCCCAGTCCGATACAATATAACGGTTATAGCGGTATTCGCTCGGCAGGGCATGGCCGCGCACCCAGCGGTTATAGGCGCGGCGGTCTTCTGCGCGTTCGCGCTTGAACTGTTTGTATTGCTCGCGCTCCCACTTGTCATGGATGCGTTCCTGCTTTTTATGCCAGCGATAGTCGCGGGACTGCCAGCTGTCTGCCATGGCAGCGGTGCTGCCCAGCAGGGAAACGGCGACGATAGCGCCGAGGATGGTTGCCTTTTTCATGGTGTGACCTCTTCGGTAATTGGACAAAATGTCCCTTGGCCTACGACACCACCAGCATTAAGTTCCTGCCAAGGGGTACTTAAGCCCGCATAGCAAACAAAAAAAAGCCCGCCCTGATCACTCAGGACGGGCTTCTTTATTTCTTTCACACGCTTATTGCAGCGCGTTGATGATCTCGGAAATCACGTTATCCTTGCGGCGCACGAGCACGTAATCGTCATCGGCGCGGTACCAGCGATAGTCCTTCGGCGGCTTGCGCAGTTTATGCTGGTGCCAGTCGGTCACGTAATATTTGCTGCTGCGGTATTCGCGGGGGAAGCTATGGCCCTTCACCCAGCGCGCGTGTTTGCGGGCGTTTTTCTCCGCCTTGCGCTCGGCATTGCGCTCATGCGCGTCGGCAGAGACTTGCTTGCCGTGGTTCCACTTGATGTTATTGCCGTGGTTCTTGTTATTGTCGGCCAGCACGGCAGTGCTGCCCAGCAGCGTCAGCGCGAGGGCGGCGACGATCATCTTGGATTTTTGCATAGGAATTCCTTGTGCGGGGGTGAGGCGAACAGGAGTCCAACG
>JAQSWE010000074.1 GCA_029266795.1 Alphaproteobacteria bacterium
CCAAGGCGCGCCTTGCCAAGGGCGAGGTGCTGGACATCGCGCTGAAACAGCTGAAGCCCCCGCTGTTCTTCAAGCTGAAGGATTCCTTCGTCGCGCAGATGAATGGCTGGTCGATGGCGCAAATTGAACAGGCGATCTCACTTTTGATGGCCTGCGAGGCGAAATGCAAGATGTCAGGTGCTGAGCCCGAGACGCTGGTCAGCCGCGCCGTCTTGTCATTATCGCAGATCGGCAGCCGCGCGCTGTCACGGCGTCGCTCCTGAAATTTCCCCGAATCTCGCGTTATGTTGCGCATTGCAGCAAAGCCTGTATGATAATAAGTCGCGAAACGGCGTTGAAAGGCCGTCTTAGACCGGCAAGGGATTATTGACATGATACGTTTCTTCAGCAGGGCTTTCTTCTACATGATCCCGTTCGCCGTGGCGCTGGCATTCAACGCGCATGCGGAATCGAAGGTGATCAACTGGATGTTTGTGCCGCCCGCCGTGCAGCAGACGATCATGCAAAACGTCGGTGCCGGCAACCGCGTCGATAAAGTTTACTATGTGACGGATGACGCAGGCGTCATCAGCTATCAGGCGATGATCAAGAAGGCGGATGGATCATCTTCCGAACTGCTGGTCGCGCAGAACGGCAATCTGGCTGGGAGCGAAACGTCTGGCAGCAGCTCCGGCGACGGGCCCGCGAAGGTAAAAATCGAAACACCCTTTGAGGAAGGCAATGCTGCTTACAGCCAAGGCGATTACAAGCGCGCGCTCAAAATCCTGACCCCTTGGGCGCTACAGGGCAACGTGACCGCACAATCGATCCTCGGCACGCTGTTCATGGAAGGCAAGGGGGTCGACCAGGATTACGAAGAGGCCCGCAAGTGGTTCAAGATGGCAGCGCAGCAGAATAACATGTCGTCGCAGTATAACATGGCGATCATGTCCTATAACGGCGACGGCGGCGAGCAGAACGATGTCGAAGCCTATATGTGGTTTTCGCTGGCAGCCAAGAACGGAAACAAGGCGGCGGCGCGCAACCTGAAAATGCTGACGCGCAAGATGCCGGTTGATGCGGTGAAGGAAGCGCAAAAGCGCGTATCCGAATGGAAGCCCGGCGCACCCGCCGAAGCCGAGACTGAATAATCTTTTAAAAATTTATCCGTAGAGCGACGGCGTCTGTGGACGCGGCGGCTGGTTGACCGCCTTTGCGAGACGTTCCTCGATCGCGACGCGGAAGCCGAAATTATCGCGCGGCGTCGTCTGGCCGCGCGCTACAGCCTTTTCGAAATGATTCATGAGCGATACGGTGCTCTTGATCTCGGGGCTCACATCACCCAGCACCGCTGCCTTGAATTCGTCATTCGTCAGATGGTCCATATAGGCGGGCGCTTCTTCGGCGACGCCGATATGCAGCATCTTGCGGATATCGTCGATGCCGAATTTCACACGACCCGCAACATGGCCCTGCGGCTCGGCCGCTGGTGAGGTATAGCGGATATGATAGTCAATCATCGACTGGCGGTCATAGGGGTCGAGGTTCTGGAGCGCCCACTGGAAATCCGCTGACATCTGCCTTGCATCATCGTCGAGGCGGTCTTTGAACTTGCGCTCGGCATACTTCGCGAGCACTTCGGTCTGATACACATCGAGCGGCTTGCCCGTCGACTGCTGCAATTTATCCGCGAGTTCTTTCAGTTCGACCGCATCTACCTGCGACATCTGGATACGGCGCACCATGAGGTTGACGAAAGCATGCGCGTCAGCCTCGCGCACGCGCGTCAGCATCAGGGCTGTTTCGGAATCCGGTTCGCTTAAAGCTCGGGTCTGCGGCGTCAAGCGCAACACCTTGTCCTGCCAGACATGGCGCATTTCATGGATGAGGGAAAGGGCGAGGTCGGTGGGGGTCGCATAGGGATTGAGTGCGATATACTGCTGACCTGTTTCACGATGCGTCACGAGTTGCGCCGCCGCAGGACCATCCTTCATGTTCTTGTCGAATGTGACACCCACGCCTTCTTGCGTGACGAGGTCGAGGAGGAATTTGGTCTCGGGATAATTGCTGATCATGGCAATCGCCTGATCGAGCTTGCCACGCTTCGCACGCTTGGACGTCATCGCCCAGCGTGCGTTATCAAACGTTGCCTTCAATTTGCCTTTTAACAATCCCATTTGAGGATTCTAGAACAATTTCAATAATATGTCAAATGAGTCTCTAACCGCTTTTGTTGCATACACGCCCAAAAGCACAAAGCCGTCTTTAAAAAAGACGGCTCTGCACTTCAGGGTAGTCTCAATCTTTATTCGGCGTTGCGCTCGAAGCGGACGCGCTCACGAACATAAACGTTCGTGTCGGTCTCGCCGGGCGAGGGGCTGTTTGCGCCGTATTCGGTATCCGAGCGGGCGTTACGCTGACGTTTCACCGTGGTGGTGGTGGTATCGGTGGTCATGGTGGTACCGTCAGAAATCATAGTGCCCATGGGGGCTTCATAAGTCGTCATACCGGTTTCGCTGGTGGTGCGAACCGTTGTAACTTCGCCAGCAAGAGCAATGGCAGGAACCATTACGAGTGCCGCTACGAGGGTTTTCAGGGTGGCTTTCATGTGAATTCTCCTTCACGCGTTAACTTAATTCGTTATGCGGTCGGAAAACGTAACTTCCCGCCGTCGTGACATCCAACGGCCAGCTAAGTGATTCAGTTCCCTGACTATTTAGCGACGGGGGGTCTGTCCGAGGCGCGCCAGCAGGTCATCCAACTGGTCAAGCGTCTTATATTCTATCGTCAGCCGGCCGCCGGCGCCGAGCGAGTCGATGGTGACACCCAGCCCCAGCTTGTCGGAGGTCAGGCGCTCCAGCGCCAGCACATCGACATCTTTCTGGATGAAGCTTTTCGCCTTTTTGGGCTTCAGTTTTCCGTCTGTCGATTTCTGCATCAGGGCTTCGACCTGACGAACGTTGAGACCGCGGCGCTGAATGAGATCGGCCATTTCTTCCGGATTTTTCGCGCCGATGAGTGCACGGGCATGGCCTGCGGTGAGCGTGCCGTTCTGGATCATGCTGCGCACCGATTGCGGCAGTTTCAAAAGACGCATCGTGTTCGCGACATGGCTGCGGCTTTTGCCGAGCTGGACCGCCAGCGCATCTTGCGTATGTCCGAATTCATCCATCAGGCGCTGATAGCCTTCAGCCTCTTCAACAGCGGACAAATCTTCGCGCTGCAGGTTTTCGATGAGCGCAATTTCAAGCGCCTGTTTGTCGGTCAGCTCCTGAATGACGACGGGAACTTCATGCACCTGCGCTTTTTGCGCGGCGCGCCAGCGGCGTTCGCCGGCGATAATTTCGTACATGCTGCCCGAAAGGGGGCGCACGAGGATCGGCTGCAGAACGCCGTGCACAGCGATGCTGTCAGCGAGCTGGTCAAGTGCGGCATCGTCGAAATGACGGCGTGGCTGGAATTTGCCGGGCGTCATTTTATCGACGGGCAGTTTTCGTTGTGCGCCATTCGGAGCTGCGATATTTGCCTGCTGCGCCTGAATCTGCTGAACGGCGGCGACCATTTCATCGGCGCGTTTTATCTTGGGCTGAAATGCTTCTTCTTCTTTGCGCGCATCCTGGAAGAGGGCGTCAAGGCCGCGACCGAGGCCGCGTTTTTTCTGTTCAACTGTCATCGTTTTATAAACTCCGATAAAAAATTAGCCGCCGAATTTCGCCTGCAGCTGCGCTTCGCGCTTCAGCAGTTCCTTGGCGAGGTGGATATAAGCCTGCGAGCCCGAGCAGTGCATGTCATACACAATTGCGGGCAGGCCGAAGGAAGGTGCTTCCGAAATCCGCACGTTGCGCGGGATCACCGTTTCGAAAACCTTATCGCCGAAGAAGCCGCGGACGTTGTCCGACACCTGATTCGCAAGGTTATTGCGCTTGTCGTACATCGTCAGCACGACGCCGGTAAGTTCAAGTTCCGGATTGAACGCGTTCTTCACGCGCTCGATCGTTTTCACAAGATGGCTCAGACCCTCCAGCGCGTAGAATTCGCATTGCAGCGGCACCAGCACGCCGTTCGATGCCACCAGTGCATTAAGTGTCAGCAGGTTGAGGGATGGGGGGCAATCGAACATCACATAGTCGAATTTGTTTGTGGCTGCCTCCAACGCATCCTTCAGGCGATATTCGCGGCGCTGGGCGTCGACCAATTCAATCTCGGCACCTGACAGGTGAATCGACGAAGATATTATGAAAAGGTTAGGCACCTTCGTTTCATGGATGGCCTCATCCACACCACAATCGCCGAACAGCACTTCATAGGTGCCATTCACTCGGTCCGCGCGGTCGACGCCGAAACCGGTCGAGGCATTGCCCTGCGGGTCAAGATCGACGACCAGCACGCGCTTGCCAACCGCTGCAAGGGCAGTGGCCAGGTTGACGGTCGTTGTCGTCTTGCCAACGCCGCCCTTTTGGTTGGAAATACTGATGAACCGCGTCTGGGAGGCGCTACCGCCGTCCGTGACAGGGCTGTTTTGCTCGATTTTGGGTAATGCTTGGGTCATAGGAGTTTTGTACCTGAGGATTCGAGTGGGAGCAAGCGTGTTTCACGTGAAACAAGAATTAGGTATCGGAACACCGCGAAGTGGCTGTTTCACGTGAAACAGTGCCTATTTCTGCACTAAGTCTTTGATTCTTAATATTTTACCTGACATATCGCTTTCGCTGGGGAATACTTCGAGCGCGAAGTCCCAATCCTTGCGGGCTTTATCGATTTCCTCGCCATGTTGAAGGCCTTTGGCAAGGACGCCGTATATAGCGTGGTTCGGAGTGCGCAGGCGGTCGATATGCGCCAGCAGGTCCTGCAACGGCGCGAGGGCGCGGGCCGTGACGACATCGATATTCGGGATCACGGTATCCTCGATCCGCTTGTCATGGATCGTGACGGGCGTGGAGGTTTCACGTGAAACCTCCCGCAGGAAAGTTGCCTTGCGGATATCGGACTCGACGAGGTGTACATCTTTTACGCCGAGCATTGCCAGCACCAAGCCGGGGAAGCCGGCACCAGAACCAAGATCCACCAACGTGACTTCTATGTGGGGTATATAGCGAAACATCTGGGCGCTATCAAAGAAATGGCGCTCCGGCGCGTCATCGACCGTTGTAGGGCCGACAAGGTTGATCGCCTTCTGCCACTTCCGGAGAAGGGTGTTATAGGTCTCGAACTTGTCCAGTGTTTCACGTGAAACAAAGAATCCGTGCCGTTCGAATGTATTCTTGAAGATGTCAGGCAACCTTGCTCTCCGGTTTGCGCTTGATGTAACGAAGCAGGGCGACCAGTGCCGCCGGTGTCACCCCGGGAATACGGGCAGCCGCACCCAGCGTATCAGGGCGGTGCTTGCCTAGCTTAAGGCGCATTTCATTCGATAGGCTGCCGACCGCGCCGTAATCAAGATCGTGGGGCAGCTCCAGCGCTTCGTCACGGCGGAATGCCTTGATATCTGATTCCTGGCGTTGGATATAACCGGCATAACGAGCATCAATTTCGACCTGCTCCACAATGGCGGGGGAAATATTAGCAAGCTGGGGCCAATGCGCCGTCAGAGCGTCGACTGAAATATCGGGATAGCGCATCAGGTCATGGACGGAGCGGCGTGTGCCGTCCTGATTGACTTTGAAACCAAGCCGTTCGAGTTCGACAGGCAGGGCGGTCAGGCTATTCACCAATTCACGGGCATCAGACAATTGGCGGTGCTTTTCTTCAAAGATTCCAGCACGTTCCGCACCAACGCATCCTATGGAAATTCCCGCCGGTGTCAGGCGCTGGTCGGCATTATCGGCGCGCAGCAATAGGCGATATTCTGCGCGTGACGTGAACATGCGATAGGGCTCGGTCACGCCCTGCGTAATCAGGTCGTCAATCAGAACACCGATATAACCGTCAGCACGGTCGAGGACGAATTCCGAACCACCACCCGCCGCCTTCAATGCAGCATTGATGCCGGCGATCAGACCTTGCGCGCCTGCTTCTTCATACCCGGTCGTACCGTTAATTTGCCCAGCCAAAAAGAGGCCCGGCTGCGCGCGGGTTTCAAGCGTCCGCGTCAAGGCGCGGGGGTCGACATAGTCGTACTCGATGGCGTAGCCCGCCACGACGATCTTGACGTTCTCCAGACCCGGAATGGTGCGGATCATGGCATCCTGCACATCCTCCGGCAGCGACGTGGATATGCCATTCGGATAGACAGTCGGGTCGTCGAGCCCTTCAGGCTCCAGAAAAATCTGGTGACGTTCTTTATCGGCGAAGCGGACGACCTTGTCCTCGATCGAGGGACAATACCGCGGACCGGAAGATTTAATCTGGCCGGAATACATCGGCGCATCATGCAGATTGTCGCGGATGACTTTATGCGTGTTTTCGTTGGTATAAGTGATGAAACAAGAAATCTGCGGCACCGTGACCTTGTCATTCATGAAGGAAAACGGCGTCGGCGGATTATCGCCCGGCTGCTCTTCCAGCTGGTCCCATTTAATCGTCCGGCCATCAAGGCGCGCAGGGGTACCGGTCTTCAGACGGCCCATCGGCAGCTTCAATTTCTCGAGCGAGAGCGCAAGGCCGATGGAAGGTTTCTCACCAATACGACCGGCTTCATGCTGCGTCTTGCCGCGATGCACGATGCCGCGCAAGAACGTACCGGTCGTAATGACCAATGCACCGCAGGAAAAGCGGGTACCCGTCGTCGTTACGACGCCGCTCACATTACCGTTCGCATCCGTCAAAATTTCCTCGGCACCATCACCGTGGAGGGTCAGGTTCGGGTAGTTCAGCAGGATCTCCTGCATATTCTCGCGATAAAGCTTCCGGTCAGCCTGGGCGCGGGGGCCACGTACGGCAGGGCCTTTGCTGGCATTCAAAATGCGAAACTGGATGCCGGCTTTATCGATAACCTTGCCCATGACGCCGTCCAGCGCGTCAATTTCGCGCACAAGGTGCCCCTTGCCGAGACCGCCGATGGCAGGGTTGCAGGACATCACACCGACAGAATCGATCTTATGGGTCAAAAGCAAGGTTTTGGCGCCCATGCGCGCAGAAGCGGCAGCAGCCTCACAGCCCGCATGTCCTCCTCCCACCACGATGACGTCAAATTTCGTATCCATATCAGCAGCTTACCTGATTATATTCCGGAAAATTAACTTTTCTCCTGACAGGCCTATATTTAATAGCTATAATAGGCATTAAGGAAATTACCCTAATCGGGTGAAAAGGGCAAGCGGGTTATACCATGGTGCTGTTACGCGGCATAGACGACCTGACGACCTACAAGGGGATTGCGACCGAAGCTTTCGGCGCGCAAGCCTTGGCACAAGCGCAGCAAAAGCTCGTCCAGCAAGATCCCGCCGCTGTCGAAGCACTGAATACATTTTATAACGCTGCCGAAACGCTGCGGTCTTCCGAAAGTGCCTTTAACAGCCGCGCGCGCAAGGGCGGGCCGGATCTTAAGGGCAATCTGCGCTCCGAAGGCCAGTTCAAGGCCATCAAAGGATTTAACGAAGCGAAGCAAAACCTCCTGGGCGTCGATCAGGTGATCGGCCAGCAAATCGTCGAGCTGGTCGAAAAATCAATCACCGGCAAAGGCCCCAGCCTGAAACGCTCGTTCCAGAGCTAATCCCGCCATTCATCCCGTCTTGACTCGTCCCAGCTCGGCTTTTATACATAATCCGTATTAAAGGCAGGTGCGCCATGGATAAAAAGCAAAAACAGGAATTCAATGAAGTCCTGAAAAAATACAAGCGCTCGAAAGGCGAGGTTGCCGGCGGATATGTGCGCAGCCTGGGCAAAGGCGCGATCTTCGGCGTGGCGCTCGATGTTATTTTCACCGGCGGCTTCGGCACGCTCGCCGCTGTCACTGCCGCCAGCTTTCCTACCCTCAAGGCCATGGGTCGCGCCGGACTCTCCAAAATCCTGCAGGCCGATAAGCGCATGCAGCATATCAAGGCAAGCACCGATATCCGCGTGATCCTGTTCAAACAACAGGTCGATCTGTCGGTTGCGTTCAATAACGCCGTTGCGCCACGCCCGATTGATCCCGCTCACATCGCAGAAAATAAATTCTTCAGCCTCGCGGATGTTGTCGAGGAAGAGGTGCGCAAGCTCCGACCGGCCATCAAGGTTGTCTCGGGTGGCGAGAATAATTACGGCATAGACGAATACAAAATCATCGTGCACGCCGGCAACAAGGACGTGAAAGAAGCGTTTATGACGCTTGAGCAGGCACGTGAGACGCTTAAAAAGAAAATCGCCAAGGATGATGCGCAGCTGGCGGAAGATCTTGCAAAAGCGCGCGCTCCAAAACCTGCCAACGATGTAAAACCTCCGGCACAAAAGACACGCCGAGGGTTTAACATTTAAACGTTTTCGTTTCTCAATAAAAAAGCCGCGCTGTTAAAGCGCGGCTTTTTTAAATCGCAGAATGTATTACATACCGAAGCGAAGCAGCTTCTGCAGTTTCGGTTGCGGCTTGTTTTGGTTCGCGACTTTGCGTTCTTGCTTGGCGGCATCAAAGCTCTCGCCAAGTTTTTTGCCGTTCAGCGTATTGCCGGCAATATCAATCATCATATTTTGCTGCACATCTGCTTTCGGCTGCGCGGCGGGCTTATTGCCCCCTGCCATCCATTCCAGCGTTGAGCCAATGGCCTTTGTCGTCGCGCCCGCCAGCAGGCCGACCGCCACGCTGGCAATTGCAATGACCGGGGCTGCAATTACACCTAACACGAAGCCGCCAAACGCGCCGGCAGCGGCGAGCGGCGCGGCAGCGCCAAGACCAAGGCCGGCCAAAGCCGCGGAGCCCGTTGACCAGGCCGCAAGGGCCGCGCCGCCAAACGGCGCAAGCGCTGCAGTGATGAAGCCAAGGCCGATCACGGTTTTCGTGACGCGGGAGGCTGCTGTATCAGATTTTTTTCTCATGAAAAAACTCCGGTTGAATATGTGTGAACAGGCTCATCGTGAATGAAAATAGGTCCGCTGTCGAGCGGCATCGGAAACGGCATAATATGTAATCAGTGTTTATACGCCGCGATTTTATCAAGCAGCTGGATCCGTGTCGTCTCATCGACAAAGGCCTCCTCGATCGCGTTACGCGATACTTGCAGCAGCTCCGCCTCAGTAAATTTGAAGTGGTCATGGGCAATTTTGTATTCGCGACCGATGCTGGTGTTGAAGAAGCTGGGGTCGTCTGATCCCAACACAACTTTCAGCCCGTAATCGAAAAACTTGCGCAAGGGATGAGACTTGTAATCTGGATAGACTTTCAGCGCGAGGTTGCTGGACACACAAACTTCCGGCACTGCGAGAATGCTTTTCTGCTCTTCCATCAATTTTGTATCCTCGATCGCGCGTACCATATGGCCGAAGCGACGCACCTGCAAAATATCGCGCGCCTGCCGCACCGTTTCAGGGCCGGAGGCTTCACCCGCATGGGCTGTGCGGCCCGCGAGACCGGACGCCATGAAGGCAGGACGGAAATCCGCAATCGTATGCGCATTCTCGTCGCCAGCCATGCCAAAACCCGCCACGAGCGGATGATGATAGCCGCGCGTCACATCGGCAACCTTCAGCGCCGCTTCCGGCCCGTAATGGCGCACGCAGGTCGAAATCAGGCGCATCTCGATGCCCGATTCCTTTTTAGCTTTCTCGTAACCATCTGCAATCGCGCCGATCATTTCCTTGTAATCAAGACCCACCATCGCACCGTGGTCGGCCGAAATGAAAAATTCGACATAGATACAGCCTTCATGCGCGGTGAAACTATCGCCGAAAAGCATTATGCAGCTTCCAGAATGGTCGCGATGCCTTGGCCACCACCGATGCACATCGTGGCCAGCGCGAATTGTTTCTTTTCGCGCTGAAGCAGCGTCGCTGCCTTGCCCGTCACTCGCGCGCCGGATGCGCCCAGCGGATGGCCAAGCGCGATCGCGCCGCCGTCGAGGTTGACCTTGGCGTAATCCGCACCAAGCTCGTTCAGCACCGACATTGCCTGCACAGCAAAGGCCTCGTTCAGCTCAATGATGTCGATGTCCTTGATCGTGATACCCGCGCGCGCCATGGCTTTCTTGGATGCCTCGATAGGGCCGATGCCCATGATTTCCGGCGCGCAACCCGATACGCCGGTCGCGCGAATTTTCGCGAGGATCGGCAGGCCGCGTTCTTTGGCAAATTGTTCGGACACGACGAGCGTTGCCGAAGCACCATCGGTCAGCGGCGAGGATGTACCGGCGGTGACAGTACCTGACGCATCAAATGCGGGACGCAAGCCGGCCAAACCTTCCAACGTCGTTTCGGGGCGAATGCAGCCATCCGCAGAAACCGTTTTTCCATCGGCAGTCGCGATCGACGTAATTTCGTCTTTCGTGCGGCCCGCTTCACGTGCCAGCACGGCTTTCTGATGCGATGCCAGCGCGTATTTTTCCTGATCCGCGCGCGGGATGGAATATTTGCGCGCGAGGTTCTCCGCCGTTTCACCCATACCGATATAGGCTTGCGGGAATGTTTTCACCAGCGCGGGATTCGGCAGCGGGTTGAACCCGCCCATCGGAATCCGCGACATGGATTCGACGCCAGCGCAGATAAAGGCTTGCCCCGCGCCGCTCGAAATCGCGCCAGCTGCTTGATGGATCGCCTGCATCGACGAGCCGCAAAAGCGGTTGACCGTGACGCCGCCCATCGATAGCGGCAGGTTTGCGATGTTCACGATCAGGCGCGCGACGTTGAACCCTTGTTCACCTTCGGGGAAGGCGCAGCCAAGGATCAGGTCTTCCAGATCCGCAACCGGCACATTCGTGCGCTTCACCAATTCCGTGATGACCGCAGCGGCAAGGTCGTCGGGACGCACGCCTGCCAGATCTCCCTTGGCGGCAAAGTGAAACGGTGACCGGACGTAACCCGCGATAACGGCTTGGGCGGACATGATGAAAACCCCCTGAAAACAATTGTTTTATTAATATGGTGGAGTGGTAAAACAATATCAAGAATGATAAAATTTCGTTATTCCATAGTGCTTTGAAGGTTATGCGATGTCCCTCCCCGCAACTGACGACAAAATCCCCCATCACCTTTACAAAGTGACGCTGCAGTTTGCGCGGCATCTGGACGGGGATAAGGCGCAGGTGCTGGGCGACGCGCTGGAAGATCTCGTTTCGGCCGTCTCTCTCCATAATCGCGAAGCCACCGATGGCGATGACTGGACAATTTCCCTGACCAATTACGGGACGCCGGACCTCGACGCCATTTACCAGCGCCTTGAGGAAACCGAGAGCGGAATTATCCTGCGGGAGAAAATCACCGCCGAACGTCTGCCCGAAAAGGACTGGCTACGCCATGTGCATGACAATTTCCCGCCCGTGAATATCGGCCGTTTCTTTGTCCACGGCTCCTATTACAAAGGCGAGATGCCTGCAGGCCAAACGCCGCTTCAAATCGATGCCGCCACAGCCTTTGGTTCGGGCGAGCACGAAACTACGCGGTCCTGCATGGTTGCTTTCGAGCAGATTGCAAAGGAACATCAGGTAAAAAACGCGCTGGATATGGGCTGCGGCTCCGGCATTCTGGCCATCGCCATCCAGAAAATCTGGCCCGGCGCGAAACTCACCGCCATCGATATCGACCCTGAATCCGTCATCGTCACCAACCGCCATGCCGACATGAACGGCGTGACGCTGCAGGCGGCGGCAGGCGACGGATATAAAACCCCGCTGTCTATCCAGAATGCACCCTATGACCTCGTGGGCGCTAACATCCTTGCCGGACCCCTGATTGCGATGTCGGGGGATTTGTATAATGCGCTGAAACCGGGGGGCTTTGCTGTCTTGTCCGGCTTATTGAAACGCCAGCAGCAGGATGTGACGGATGCCCACCTGAAAGCAGGCCTCAAGCTGATCGGCTCTATTCCCGACGGCGACTGGGCGGCACTGATTTTCCAGCGGGATAAGTGACTTTTACTTTTAACCGCCTGCGCTATATAATGTCGGAAGACGAACCCGGGGGGTCTCACCATGCGTCTGCTACCTGTTCTTGCCTGCCTTTTCACGCTCACCGCCACGCAAGCCTTTGCGCAGGCGCCCGAGGCCTTCGACATGGAAGGCCGCGGCGAACAGCTGCCCTCGACCGATGAATACAACAACCTGCCGCCCGGACTGCTGCTGTCGCAAGAACAGGCGCAGGAAGTCGCAAAAGAATCCGGCCAAGACCCGTCGACCATTCCCGAAGCGACCCGCAAAGTGAACTACGACAAAATCATGGAGATGTATAAGGAAGGCAAGTTCGAGGAAGTCGCGAGAAACCTCAAGCCCCTTTCGGAAGGCGGCCACCATGGCGCGGAAGAATTGATGGGCATCATGTACCGCCTCGGCCAGGGCGTGAAGGTCGACCAGTTGAAGGCTTTTGACCTGCTCAGCAAGGCGGCCGATGCGAACCGTCCACTTGCGCAGCACCACATGGGAACCATGTATTACACGGGCGAAGGCGTGCCCGCAGCCGATGCCGTCACCGCGCTGATGTGGCTGCACATTGCTATCGTCCACTATCCGGATGGCCCTGAAAAAGAAAGCGCGATCAAATCGCGCGACAACATTTATACGCAGCTCACGCGCCGGGAAAAAGACCGCGCGCTGGAAATGGCGCGTTCATGGCTCACGAAAAAAGGCGAGGGCCACCTGCTGGATCTGCAGTAGCCCCCGCCCTCTAATCTCGTGACGTTTCTTTTTCTACTTATGCGGACTTCTTGAGACCGATCCCTTTTGATCCAAGATATGTCTTCGCGTAGTCATAGGCATTGCCGGTCTGTTCCCAACCGTAATTCGCGCCCTCGCCTGTCACTGTCGCCCATGCGGCGCCAACGGTCTGGAATGCCGTCTTGAGTGCGGAGGGTTTCTCCGTGTTGAAAAATTCGTTGTTGTTTGCTGCTTTTTCCTGATCGGCCATTGTCTTCACCCTCTTGTGCTTATGCCTCGTTGAACCTAAGGCAGAGTACAGAGATTCTTAAATTATGTCAAATATTAAGTGGCGTTAGCGGCGCGAGACAGGGGGCGTCAAAAGACGGCTAATATCCTGTTTTATATGGCGCAAATGGGTACGGTTAAACTCGTCATCCAGCCCGTCATACCAGCTGCTCGTAAAAGGGCAATCCAGCAAATAATTCTGGGCATTCGGCATCACTCCAATGCCCTCGATCATGCCCAATCGCAGGGGCGAGATGCCGACCCGGTTGCCGGCACCTTGCTGGATGAGCGCCATGTCGAACATCTCCAGCGCAAAATGATCGCAGGAATTGATGCGTTCGCGCTCTGCGAACCACTGGTTAAAGGCAGCCTTCAATGCCTCGCCATCGAATTGCCGGTTCGGATTTGATTCAATCATGCGCTCGAACACGACAGAAATATCGCCGTTCGCGCCCGAGAGCAAATGACGCCACAGGAAAGACGCGCCGCCCGACCGCAATTCCCATGCGATAAGATGCGTAACAGCTTCGATATCCGCCTCTTCAAAACGGCACAGTCTTAAAAAATCTTCGGGGCGCAAGCTGACATCGGGGCCGCGCCCGCCGTGATGATGCCATGCGCGGCGCAACGCCCCGATGAATGACACCAGATAACGGCTGACACCTTTTTCCGATTTTTGCAGCAGGTCGGCCTGATAGCCGAGGTCAAAATGGTTTTGCCCGGGATAAAAAAAACTCGCATGCGGCTCCAGCAGCGGGTCGAGCCCGACGGACACCTGATGAAGCATGGCCGAGCGCACGAGCATGCGGCCCAGCGGACTTTGTTCGAGGATGCGGATAAGGTTTCGGATATACCCAACGAAGGCGCGTTCGCGTTCCTCAACCGGCGCCAGATAGGGCTCACCGTCGGCGATCGCAAAGAGGCGAACGCGAATGCGCTTGTCGCCGAAGCCCCCCAGCATCAATATCCCCCGTTGGCGCCGCCGGAAAAGAGTGGCGGCTGAAAGAAAATCCTAGTGACCGCGCTCTGGCTGCGTGGTGCGTTTGCTGCGGCCGGGCCATTTGTTGAAGTCGACGACTTCAGCAGACAGCTTGACCGATTCCTGGACCATCTGCAGTTCTTTCTCTTGGAAGGAACGTTCGAACTTGATGAACCAGAGGAAGTTGGCATTCGAGCGATCCTCGACCGTCGAGTAGCACATATCGGTCGGCTGGCGCTGCGATTTCATGGACAGGTAGTTGCGGCCGTTGGGCATTTCGCCCAGACGCGCGAACAACTCCATGCTGACTTTCGGGCGCTTCATGCCCGCTTTCATATAGCCGTGCTCGTCCAGCAGCATCTGGTGGATGATGCGCTTGTCGTGCAGTTTCGTACGGCTGTCTTCAAAAAACTTGTCGTAGGCGGCGCGGCTCGCTTCGCCATTGTTCAGCGTGCGGAAGTCCGACTGTGCTTTCAGTTCGAAAATGCGGCTGACATCGGCCAGCGGTGTCGCGGTCAGGAAATCCCACGCTTCGGTTTCACCCGCCAGGCGCAGTTCCCAAGCAACCTTCACGGAAACCATCAATACATCCGCCTGTTGCGCGCGGTTGACCAAAATCGCCTCGTCGGGCTCGAAGCTCAACGGGTTGACCAGCGCGCCGTTCTTGTGCTGGCCAGCGCGACGCAATTCGCGCGTCAGCAAGTTCAGCAGATCGCCCTTCATGCGGTAGGGGTTCAGAGTGATGATGCGCTCTTCGCCGCGCACATAAAACTGCGACGCGGGCGATTGCGTATCATATATAATTGTCAGGGTGTCGGGTTTCGCATCCGCAATCAGGCTTTCGCCGGTGCGGCTTTGCAGCAGGATGCTTTTCAGGTCTTCGACGGGAACAACATCCGCCTGCCAGCCGTTCTTATCGCAGACCCGGTTTTGGTCCAGGCGCCAGTCAAGCGCGGCGCGGTTGCTGAGGTGGGTTTCTTTGGTGCGCAGGCGTTTCGCGGTATCGCGAAAGCCACGCTTTTCGGGTTTGGTTGTCTGGAACGTATCGTCCGTGCCCGCATCTTTGCCCATGCTCTCTACCCTTTATATTCTTGTCTACACACCGCTCTCAAAGAAATCGGGCTCCCCAGCCCTTTTTCCGCTCAAGCAAACAGCGAAACTTCCCTTACATTCATCATGGGGGGTAGATGGTTAACATCTCCTTTTACGAAGTCGAAATAGCAGCAATATTAGTGAATTACGGAAATAAAACCGACATTTTTGGGATAAAAGAACCACAGAATAAGAATAATCTTGCTGAAAATCGGCAAAATTTATTGATTTTCGTCTGTCATTCTCGGAATTGATTCGATTATCCCTAATCGGGACAGGCACTTAAGCTGTGCCAGTAGCATCGATTTTTGCATCCAGCGCAGCCGCGGCATGCGCTCGGGCACATCGCGATAGGCCTGATCGGCAAAATATCCGGACAGCGACGCCAGCATCGCAACCGCATCATCACTGATATAAGAGCCGAATTGCTCGCAAACCAGTCGTTTGCCGCAAGCTGGTTCTCGAAAAGCGTCAGGAATTTTTTCCGGATCGTTAAATCGTTTTTCAGGCGCTGCCATTTTTTTTCGACGGAAAAAAACTGGCTGATATAAACCTGCTCGCGCACGCTGGGCAGAACTTCCTTCGCTCCGTCGAAGCCTTGCCAATCCTTCAGCAGTTTCATGATGCGGGGCAGCGAGACGAGCGCAGGGTCATGCTCCACGCATTCCCAAACGCCGAGCATCCATCCGTCTTCCTCTCCGTCCGACACCACGCCGATATAAGGGGGCGACGCATCGCGGAGCGCCTCGACAATTTGATAAGCGGAAATTTCCTGCGCAAGGTTCGCAGACCCATGCGCGGTTTCGGCAGGATGCGTGCCCTTGGCAAAGACCTTGCGCCCCGAGGCCAGCGTCATGATAAATCCGGCGGATGCGGAAAGCCCGCCAAACGCCGTGCCGGATGATACGATCTTGTCACCGCACAATTTTTCCAGCTGGCGGAAGATCGTCGGTGGAAGGTCTGAGAATTCTGGTTTTTTTTCGCGTGCGTCGGGCTGTTTAATGAGCGCGCCCATGATCTTACGCGGCTGCGTCCTGCAGTACGGGCATGCCTTCGATTTTCAACTCTTCATCCGACATGCTGACAAGGCCGTCCTTTTTCACATGCACCTTGGTGCGGAAGAGGCTGTCCTTGAAAACCATGAAGGCGAGCAAGTTATAGGTGCCGTCAGAATCCTGTGACACCAGTGTGACGGGCTGCAGCATTTCCTGCATCACCTTGCGGCCTTGCAGCGGCGGCTCGATCTGCCAGCGGATATCGTCGATGGTTTCGATGATCAGGAAACGGCCATGACGGCCGCGCACGTAGTTAAAGAAGAACTTCACGTATTCGACGACCGTGTTGCTGTCGAGGACGATCGGCGCTTTTTCATTCGTCTCGTAAATCGCCTGGTTCGTCCAGTTGACAACGTTCACATCGCCCGGCTTGTAGATCGCATATTTGCGCGCGCCCGGCACGGCGGAAAGGTCGGTCAGTTCGAAAAGCTCGTACCCTTTATAAAAGGAAAGCTTCTGGCTGCGCACCGTCGTGCTCTCCATCGAGAAAGGCACGGGTTCCAGCTGCGGGTTGATCTCGCTTAAGATCCGCGCCGCTTTTTCTGCGTCCAGTTTCTGCCAGTCTTCCGACATTTTAAGACCTTATGTTTGTTGTTTCATCCTAGCGCAGATTTTAACCACGTGAAAAGCGTGTTTTCGGCGCGCGATGTGGATAAGCCTTTGGATAACCCTGCGCGCAAGATCGGGGGCGGAATCTGTGCGGGATAACTCCATGAGTCGAAACAAGCACTTAACAGGAGACTCGCGGGCAGGACTCTGGAATAGAATTACGTGGATAACCTTTGTTTACGGAATCACCAGTTATCCCCGCTATCCACATGATCCAAGTGTTTAGGGAATCCAGTAGGCTAGCTGGTTTATGCACCTAGATACGCCTAGCGCCTTTCTTCCGCAGATGGCGGGGCCTGAGGATAAAAGTCATGCGCCGCAATTATCCCCGTTAATCACCGCACAACAAACTACTACTAAAAGATTCTAATACTTATATATATTTAGGTTCTTAAAACGGGTCACACATGTCTCAACTCTCGGCAACGCAAACGATTACATCCATCCCGTTCCTAAGGGCTTTGCAGGGCGTGGCGCAAACGCCAGTGCCCTTCTGGCTCATGCGGCAGGCCGGACGCTACCTGCCGGAATACCGCGCCCTGCGCGCGACGGCAGGCTCGTTTCTGAACCTGTGTTTTAATCCCGAATTCGCCGCCGAGGTCACGTTGCAACCGATACGCCGGTTTGACATGGATGCCGCTATCCTGTTTTCCGACATTCTGGTTATCCCGCATGCGCTGGGACAGAAGCTGGATTTCGTCGAAGGCGAAGGCCCGAGGCTGGGCGAGCTTGATGTTACCAAACTTTCTTATGATGCTGACAAGCTCTCGCCCGTTTATGAAACCATCCGCCGTGTACGACGTGAGCTTGCG
>JAQSWE010000075.1 GCA_029266795.1 Alphaproteobacteria bacterium
GCGCCCACGCCGACGAACATTTCCACGAAGTCGGAGCCGGAGATGGTGAAGAACGGCACACCCGCCTCGCCCGCAACGGCGCGCGCGATCAGGGTTTTACCGGTACCGGGCGGGCCGACGAGCAGCACGCCTTTCGGAATCTTGCCGCCGAGGCGCTGGAATTTCTGGGGGTCGCGCAGGAATTCGACGACTTCCTCGAGTTCCTCTTTCGCTTCGTCAACGCCTGCGACATCGGCGAAGGTCACGCGGCCGTTTTTCTCATTCAGCAATTTCGCTTTCGATTTGCCGAAGCCCATCGCCTTGCCCGACGATCCCTGCATCTGGCGCATGAAGAATACCCAGACGCCGATCAGCAGCAGCATCGGGAACCAAGACAGCAGCAGGCCGAACAGCGTCGGACATCGGTGCCGGGGGGGATGATGACAGCGAACTGCGCGCCGGAGGTTTCGGTGCCGCGGATGATGTCGCCGGTGATGGTGATTTCCTTGACCTGCTGCGCATCGGCCTTGGCGAGGAATTCGGTATAGGCCATCGCCTGCCCGGGTGACATTTGCGACTTGCCCGCGCCGAACATCTGGAACACGCCGGCCAAGAGCAGCGCCACCACAAGCCAGACCAGAAGGTTGCGGCCGAACTGGTTATTATTGTTGCCGCCGCCTTCGTTATTGTCGTTCTGCTGTTTCATCATGTCCCCGCGAATGCCGTAAAAAGCCGATACTTCAATTATATAGTGTCACGTAAGTCTTAAACAATGTTTACGACGAGATTTTGCCCCTGCCAGACCCCCGTCAGCACCCGCAAAATCTTGGCGGAAAAGGTGCCGAGCTGCCTTTCCAATGCAGGGGCGGTTTCCCCCTGTTTCCTTAAGATAGAAACGCCCGCTTCGCCGACGACTCCGATGGTGAGGGAATCGCCCGAAGGGTAGCCGGATACCCTGAACCGCCCGTCCCAGATCATGCCGTTGAGTAGCGGCGCAGGCGGGGCGACCGCCGCCAGTTCGCGGCAGAAAACGAGTTGCCCTTTGGAGGGGAAAATCTCGCAGCCGGAGAGGGTGGAGCCGTTGAAGTTTTCGCGAGAAATATCGGTGCGCAAAATTTCCAGCGCGTCATGGCCCGTGCGGTATTCCTGTGGCGCCACCGATTGCAGGATATGCGACAGCATCCGCCGCTGGATCTCGGCATGTTCGGCCAGCAGCGTTGAGGGCTGAATCGTCACGTAACCGGCGGGATGGAAGGTTGCGGCGGCGAGTGCCTTCTGCGTCACTGCCTCCAGCGCGCCGCGCGCATCGGAAAGTTTCTGCAGGGTTTGCGCAAGGCGCTGGGGCGTCAGGCCTTCGCCCGCCAGCATATTTTCGAAGGCGCGTAGGCGCGGGCGCAGGAATTTTTCGCTCTGGTTCGACGGGTCTTCCGCCCATGCTGCGCCATAAGTTTTGCAAACCCCGCGCAATTCGGCGCGCGAGAAATTCAGCAGCGGGCGGATAATGCGCAGGCCGTCTTTATCCGCCGACGACGCCATGCCCGCCAAACCGTCAAGCCCGCTGCCATGCGCAAGGCGCATCCAGAAGGTTTCGATCTGGTCTTCCGCGTTATGCGCGACAGCGAGCGTTGTGATGCCTGCCTCGGCGCATTTCTGCGCGAGGAGTTTATAGCGCATCTCACGCGCACGCTCCTGAATGTGCGACGACGGCTTGTCGCCTTCCCATGTCAGGATGTCGTGGGGAATGCCGCGTTTTTGCAGCTGTTCGTGCAAGGTGCGCGCTTCATCGGCGGAGCCCGCGCGCAAACTGTGATCGACGGTGAGCGCGAGAATGTTGCCGCCGCGCGCGGATGCCCAATCGTTCAGTAGCAACGTCAGCGCAAGGCTGTCGCCCCCGCCCGATACCGCGACCGCGATGCGGGGCGATGGCGTGTCGAGCCCGAGGGCGGACATGGAGGCGGCGAATTTTTCTGCGGCGTTGTTCATTCAAAAAAGAAACCCCGGCTTTCGCCGGGGCTTCATGACCGTTTCAATTTAACCGGCACAGCCCAGCGTTTTCATTTCCTGCTGCGCGCGGCGCACTTCAGGCGTGGTGTCGCCGGGGAATTGCTTTTTCAGCTGCTGGAACGACAGACAAGCATCGTCCTTCTTGCCGAGCTTCGACAGCGCGAGGCCGAGCTTCAGCAGGCTGGCGGAGGCTTTCGGCCCTTGCGGATAATCCTGGTAGTTCTGCGCAAACAGCTTCGCGCCTGTCTTGTAATCCTGACGCACGTAATAAGTTTCGGCGAGCCAGTATTGCGCGTTCGCCGCAAGCGGATGCGTCTTGTAGTTCTTCATGAAGGCGCTGAATTTCGTGGCCGCGCTTTCGTATTTCGCGTCGCGGATATCGTTGAACGCGTCGTCATACAATGCGCCCGGATTGTCGGGCATGTTGTCGGTCGTGATCGTGCCAAGCACCTTGCCGCGCGGAGAGTCGCCGCCGGAGGACGGAGAATAGGGCGTCGAGCGGCCCGAAGACGAGGAACCGGAATCAGGCGCGGTATAGCTTGCGCCACCACTATCCGACTGGCGCACGAGATTGTCCGAGGCCATGCGGTCGAGGCGGGTCTTGATCTGCTGCAAATCATAGCCGAGTTTTTCGATATCGCCCGTCATCTGGCGCTGGCGTGCTTCGAGCTGGCTGAGACGGTCTTCATTCGCGCCGGCATTGCCGCCGCCCGTCATGTCGTCATTGCTGTAAACCGGCTGCGCCCCCATGGGCAAAGGCTTGGCTTCGCCGCGATAAACCGCGCGGCTGAGCGTCTGGAGCTGGTTTTCAAGCTGGTTGATGCGCGACATCAGCTGGCTGGTATCTTCGCCGTTTTGCCCGAAGCCCGCAGTCGCAGGGCTGCCCGACAAAAGGAGCAGGGCCCCTGCGGTCAGCAGGAGCCCTGTTTTCGAAGCCTTGAGAGCCTTACGGTTCATGGCTTATCCCTTTTATATTTTATCGTTACTGAACGACGAGAACGCCGCGGCGGTTCTGTGCCCAGGAGGTTTCATCCGCGCCCATGATGGCGGGACGTTCCTTGCCATAGCTGATGCTTTGGATGCGGCCAGCCTGAACGCCGTTCGAGATCAGGTAGTTGCGGACGGCATTGGCGCGTTTCTCACCGAGAGCCAGGTTGTATTCGCGGGTGCCGCGCTCATCGCAATGGCCTTCGACCATCACAGACACATTGGGATAGGTTTTCATCCACTGCGCCTGACGCTCGACGGTCGAGCGGGCTTCGGCAGTGAGGTCATACTGGTCGTAACCGAAATAGACGCGGTCGCCGATTTCAGCGACGAGCTGTGCTTGCGAACCCGGCGCGTACTGGCCGTCGGTCGTCTGCACTTGCGTGCCGTCCGTTTGCTGGGTGGTGGTGGTCGCACCATCATTCACCATGGCAGCGTCTTTTTTCTTGTCGCCGCAACCTGCGAGACCGGTGCAGAGCACCAGAACAGCCATTAATCCGAGAAAACGCGCACCCATTTGTAACTCCTTGATATTCTTTTGATGGTTTAAGAGAGAAAATCCCTCTGACATTTATATGCGCCTCGAATTGCCAGTACAAGAACGATATTGAAATAACGGCTATTTTTTTGGCGATTGAGGCTATCTTATCTGGTATAGAACACGGCTCGACCACATTAGGTTCCTGAACGCATGATACCGGCACCGCAAAACACTGTTGGTTTTTCATATCTCGACGCGCTCAACCCCGCCCAGCGCGCGGCGGTCGAGGCGCTCGATGGCCCGTTGCTGGTTTTGGCGGGTGCGGGAACGGGCAAGACGAAGGTGCTCACCTCGCGCCTCAGCCATATCCTGAACACCCGCCGCGCCTATCCGTCGCAGATTTTGTCCGTCACCTTCACCAATAAGGCGGCGCTGGAAATGAAGCGCCGTGTCTCCGCCATGATGGGCGGGCAGCCGGTCGAGGGCTGGTGGCTCGGCACGTTCCATTCGATCGCCGCCAAGATGCTGCGCCGTCATGCGGAGCTAGTGGGGCTGAAGCCGAATTTTTCCATCCTCGACGACGACGACCAGATCCGCCTGCTGAAACAATTGCTGGAGGGGGAGAACCTCGACAGCAAGAAATGGCCCGCGCGGATGCTGATGGGCGTCATCCAGAAATGGAAAGACAAGGCCGAAATGCCGGACGACGTAAAGCCGGGCGATGCGCGCGATATCGCCGACGGCATCCTGCCGAAAATTTACCGCCAGTATCAGGAACGGCTGAAGACGCTGAACGCCTGCGATTTCGGCGACCTGCTGCTGCACATGATCACCATCTTCCGCGACCCGAAAAATGCGGATGTGCTTGGCAAGTATCAGGAACAGTTCAAATACATCCTTGTCGATGAATATCAGGACACCAACGTGTCGCAATATATGTGGCTGCGGCTGCTGGCGCAAAAACACCGGAATATCTGCTGCGTTGGCGATGACGACCAGTCGATCTATGGCTGGCGCGGCGCGGAGATCGGCAATATTTTGAAGTTCGAGCAGGACTTCCCCGGCGCGCAAGTCGTGCGGCTGGAGCAGAATTACCGCTCCACCCAGCATATCCTCTCCGCCGCCAACGGCGTGATTGCGAACAACAAGAACCGCCTTGGCAAAAACCTGTGGAGCGGCTCGGGCGAAGGCGAAAAAGTGCGCGTCAACGGCGTCTGGGACGGCCCGCAGGAAGCGCAGGCGGTGGCCGAGGAAATTGAATCGCTCCAGCGTAAAAAGACTCCGCTGAATGAAATCGCCATCCTCGTGCGCGCCGCGCACCAGACGCGGGAATTCGAGGAACGCTTCATCAAGGAAAGCATCCCGTATAAAGTCGTCGGCGGCTTGCGGTTTTACGAGCGTCAGGAAATCCGCGATGCCATCGCTTACTTACGCGTGATCGTGCAGCCTGATGACGATCTGGCCTTTGCCCGCATCATCAACGTGCCGAAACGCGGCATCGGCGATGCGACATTGAACACACTGTCGGCCTATGCCCGCGCGCGCAACCTGCCGCTGGTGAGCGCGCTGCGATTGCTGCTGGAGACCGAAGAATTCAAGCCGAAGGTGCGCCAGACGCTGTTCGCCCTGCTGCGCGATTTCGACCGCTGGCGCGAGCAGCTGCGCAATTCCGCCCATACCGACCTTGTGCAGATTGTGCTGGATGAATCGGGCTATACCACCATGTGGCAGGCCGACAAATCGCCGGAAGCTGCCGGACGCCTCGAAAACCTGAAGGAATTCGTGAGCGCGCTGGAGGAGTTCGAGAACCTTGACACCTTCCTCGAACACGTCGCACTCGTCATGGACAATCAGGAAAAAGAAGGCGTGGAAATGGTGTCGGTCATGACGCTGCACGCCGCTAAGGGTCTGGAATTCGACGCCGTGTTTTTGCCGGGCTGGGAAGAAGGCTTGTTCCCCAGCCAGCGCAGCATGGATGAAACGGGCTTGACGGGACTGGAGGAAGAGCGCCGCCTTGCCTATGTCGGCATCACGCGCGCGAAAAAATGCGCCTATATCTTCTTCGCCGCCAACCGCATGATCTACGGCAACTGGCAGAGCTGCCTGCCCTCGCGCTTTATCGACGAGCTGCCGAAGGACCATGTGGAGGTGATTGTCGCGCAAGGTTTGAGCACGCAATCGCGTGGCGGCGGCGGTTATGGCGGAAATTCCTATGGTGGCGGTTTTGGGGGCGGCGGTTACGGCGGCGGTGGCGGCGATTACGGGCAATGGCGCCCGAAACGCGCCGAGCTGGTCGATAACAGCATGGAGCGCGTCAGCGCCAGCATAGAGTCCGAAGGCGGCTTTTCCACTGGCGATCGCGTCTTCCACCAGAAATTCGGCCCCGGCACGGTGGTTGCAACCGAAGGCGATAAATTGGATATTAAATTCGACAAGGCCGGTCGCAAAAAAGTCATGGACAGCTTTGTGACGAAAGAAAAATGAGGATCAAATGATTTCAGAAAACAGCGTCATCACCGTTTTCGGCGGCACCGGATTTCTGGGCCGCCATATCATCTGGCAGCTGGCGAAGACCGGTGCCACGATCCGCGTCGCTTCCCGCGTGCCGAAACGCGCGCTGTTCCTGAAGCCCGCCGGCACGGTGGGGCAGGTCATCCCTTATTTCTGCGACATCAACAAAGATGAATCTGTGCGCGCGGTTTTGGCGGGTGCGACTCATGCCGTCAACCTTGTCAGCATCCTGAACCAGTGCGGCAAGAACACCTTCCAGCGCGTCAATGTGGAGGCAGCGGAACGTATCGCGCGCATCGCGAACGAAGAACAGCTGGATACCCTCGTCCATGTCTCGGCGCTCGGCACATCGCCGGATTCCCTGTCCCAATATGCGCGCAGCAAGGCGGAGGGTGAAAAACGCGCCCGCGCCGCGTTTTCGCGCACCGTCACCCTGCGCCCCGGCGTGGTGTTTGGCCCCGAAGATAATTTCTTCAACCGCTTCGCCGCCATGGCGCGCATTGCCCCTGCCCTGCCGCTGATTGGCGGCGGTCGCACCAAGCTGCAGCCCGTTTATGTCGGCGATGTGGCGCGCGCGGTCATGAACATCATTTCCAGCCCCGATATCGAAAAATACGACGGCAAGATTTTCGAGCTCGCCAACCCCCGCGTCTACACCTTCCGCGAATTGATGGATGTGATGCAGGCGCAGACCGGCCAGACGCGCTGCTATGTTAGCCTGCCGTTCGGCATCGCGAAGATCATGGGCAGCATCGCGGGCATTTTGCCGAACAAGCCGCTGACAGCGGATCAGGTGAAATCCCTCCAGCGCGACAGCGTCGCCACCCCCGGCGCGCCCTGCCTCGCCGATCTCGGCATCGAGGCGACATCGCTGGAATCGATCCTGCCGACTTACCTGCGCCAATACCGCAAGGGCGGCGCGTATATGCCGAAAAAGCAGGCTTCCTAAGGGCTTACCCCTTCCTTAAATCACGTGCAATCGGCGCGGGAATGCGCTAATTTCAGGCATGTTTGCAACATAGGATTTTGCCGTGCTTTTGCGCCTGTTTATCGCCCTGTTCATCACCTGCCTCGCCCTGCCCGCAGCCGCCGCCGAAACGCGGCCCGGTGCCCGCGCCGGCATCGCCGCCGTCGTCAATGACGACGCCGTGACATTCTCCGACATCCGCAACCGCATGCGCCTGTACATGATCAGCCTGCCGCCGAACCCGCCGCCCGAGGCGCTGAAGAAGATCGAGCAGCAGACGCTCGGCAAGCTGATCGACGAGCAGTTGCAATTGCAGGAGGCCAAGCGCCTCGGCATCGTGGTGGACGAAGCGCAGGTGGAATCCGGCATCGCGCAGCTCGCGACCAACAACAAGATGGACGCTGCCCAGTTCGAGGAAAAGCTGTCATCCAGCGGCATCAAGATGACGACGCTGAAGGCGAAGATCCGCGCCGAGATCGCCTGGGGCATGGTCGTGCGCCGGAAACTGCGCCCCCAAATCAACGTCTCCGAAACCGAGATCGACAATGAAATGAACCGTCTCGCGCGCAGCAAGGGCAAGGCGGAATTCCAGGTGGCAGAAATTTTTCTGCCCGTGACCTCCGCCGAGACGGAGAGCCTGACGCGGCAGGATGCCGCCAAGATGGTGGACGACATCACGTCGGGCGCGTCCTTCTCGCAGCTCGCAAAGCAGTTCAGCAAGGCCCCCGGCGCGAGCCAAGGCGGCGACCTGGGCTGGGTGCAGGAAGGCCAGCTGGAGCCCGCGCTCGATACCGCGCTTGCGCAGCTCGAGCCCGGACAGGTGAGCGCGCCGATCAAGACCGAAAAAGGCTATCACCTGCTGTTCCTGCGCGACAAGCGCGACGGCGGCACGATTGCGGCGGCCAAGCCCGCGCAGCCCCCGAAACCCGTCAAGCCGGTCGCGGCGCCCGCGCCATCGCCCGAAACCGCCGCAGCGCCCGCAGGCCCCGTCGAGCTGCACCTGATGCAGATCGTCATGCCCGCAGCGCCCAGTGAATCGCAAGCCGTTATCGCGGCGAAAACCGCGCGCGCTGTCAGCCTGAAATCGGAAGTTGCGTCCTGCGATGCCATAACGGCCAAGGCGACGGAATACGGCACCGCCGACCGCAGCGATCTCGGCCCCCAGATACTTGACAACCTGCCGCCCGATATCCGCGCTGCCGTCGCGCCGCTTGGCGACAACGAATTGAGCGCGCCGGTGCGCACGCAATCCGGGATCGTTGTTTACATGGTCTGCAAGCGTACTGGTGGTGAAGCGCCGGCGGAAACCGCGGCTGCGCCGGAGCAAGCCGAAGCGACGGAAGAGAAACCCGCCGAAGAGGCCGCCGCCGAAACACCCGCGAACGCGGAACCCTCCAAGACGGAAGAAGCAGCGGCGGTGCCCGATGCGGCACGCGACCAGGTTGCCTCGCAGCTTGGCCTCAAGCGCCTCGACCTGATGGCGGAGCGTTACCTGAAAGACCTGCGGGCAACGGCCTATATTGAAAAACGCATCTGACAAGCTGCCACCGCTGCGGGAGGTCATCGAGCGTCACGGCTTGATGGCGAAGCGCTCGCTCGGCCAGAATTTCCTGCTGGACTTGAACCTGACATCGCGCATCGCTTTCGCCGGCGGCAACCTTGCCGGCATGAATGTGATCGAGGTCGGCCCCGGCCCCGGCGGATTGACGCGGTCGCTGCTGGAAACCGACGCCATCAAAATTCACGCCATCGAGCGCGATGACCGTTGCGTGGCGGCGCTGCAGGAACTGGTCGACGCCGCCGGGGGCCGCATCATCCTGCATGCCGATGACGCGCTGAAATGCGATTACGAAACGATCTGCCCCGCGCCCCGCGCTATCGTCGCCAACCTGCCCTATAACATCGCAACCACCTTGATGATCGGCTGGCTGAAATCGCTGCCGCTGTTTGCAAGCTTTACCCTGATGTTCCAGAAGGAAGTCGCCGAACGACTGACGGCGGAGACGCGCACGAAAGATTACGGGCGTCTCTCCGTCCTCACGCAATGGCTGTGCGATGTGGAGCAGCAATTCGACATCTCGCCGCTCGCCTTCACGCCGCCGCCGAAAGTGACATCGACCGTCGTCAACCTGCGCCCCAAGCCGCGCACCGATGATTTGGATATCGCTGTCATGGAACGCCTGACCGCCGCCGCCTTCGGCCAGCGCCGCAAGATGCTGCGCCAGAGCCTGAAATCGCTGGGTGTGAACGTGGAACAGCTGCTGGAAAAATCGCAAGTGCTTGGCACCGCGCGCGCCGAGGAAATCGACATTCCCGGTTTCGTGCGGATGGCAACAGCTTTGCGCGCGATGTCGAAAGCTGCGCCCGATGCGTGAATTCTGGCGGACGGCGAACTGGTTGAACCAGCGCCGGTTGCGCGCCTACCCTAGAATATTCCTCGCACTTTACGCCATCACGATTGCGCTTTACCTCTCGCTCAGCACTTCGATGGTGGACCCGCTCAACCGCCCCGTCGGCACCGATTTCATGAATGTCTGGGCCGCCGGAAAAATGGCGAATGAGGGGCACGCGGCCGAGGCCTATGACTGGGACAAGCACCGCGCCGTGCAGAACGCTGCGCTGCCCTGGCACAAGGGCGTCGATATCCCCTATTACGGCTGGCATTATCCGCCGATGTTCCTGATGGTGGCGGCGCTGCTGGCGCTGCTGCCCTATGGCGGCGCGCTGTTCATGTGGATGGCCGCAACATTGCCCCTGTATGTCGCGGCGGTGCGCAAGGCGCTGCCGACGCGGGAATCCATTTACCTTGCGCTCGCCTTTCCTGCCGTCTTCATCAACCTCGGCCACGGGCAGAACGGGTTTATCACGACCGCGCTGGTCGGCGGCGGCGTGATGCTGCTGAACACGCGGCCTTATCTGGCGGGTGTGCTGTTCGGGTTGCTGGCCTATAAGCCGCAATTCGGCATCCTGATCCCGGTCGCGTTATTGATGGGCTGGCACTGGCGGGCGATTTACGCGGCGGGGATGACGGTCGTCCTGACAGCGCTGGCATCCTATAAATTCTTCGGCGAAGAAACATGGCTGGCGTTTTTCAACAGCCTGAAGCTGACGCGCGGCATCGTGCTGGAACAGGGTTCGACCGGTTGGGAAAAAATCCAGAGCATTTTTTCGGTCACGCGCATGTGGGGCGGGTCGGTTGAATTGGCCTATGCCGCTCAGGCCGTCTTCGCACTTATCTCCGCAACTGCCGTGGCTTGGGCATGGAAGCAGAAAGCCGATATCCGGCTGCAGGGCGCGGTGCTTGTGACGGCAAGCCTGCTGGCGACGCCGTATATACTGGATTACGATCTTGTCGCGCTCGCGCTGCCGGTTGCGTGGCTGGCGGCCTGCGGCATGGAGAAAGGTTTCCGCCCGTGGGAGAAAACGCTGCTGATGGCCGTGTTCCTGCTGCCGCTGCTGTCCCGCAGCCTTGGCATGCTGTACCTGCCG
>JAQSWE010000076.1 GCA_029266795.1 Alphaproteobacteria bacterium
AACCGGCATCAGCCGCGCTTTCAGCAGGTATTCCTGACCCGGCGCCAGCACAAGGCCGGATTCACGGCGCAGCAGGTCGACGAACAGCAATAAATCCTGCGGATGCAAATTCATGCGACCGCCTTCAGCCGCCGGATCAGCGTGGCAGCCATGTCATCCAGCGGCACCGTTTCCGCGCTCAATCCCGCACTGACCACGGCACCCGGCATCCCCCAGACGACGCTTGATGACTCGTCCTGCGTGACGACCGCACCGCCCGCATTGACGACCGCGCGGCAACCGGCGACCGCATCTGTGCCCATGCCCGTCAGCACCGCCACCAGCAGTTTTCCGGTGTAGGATGCGGCAAGGCTGCGCAGCATTGGGTCGGCGGCAGGACGGCAGAAATGCTCCGGCGGATTCTGGTTGAGCGAAATGCGCCGATTGCCGTCTTCGCCCTGCACAGTCAGATGGTAATTGCCGGGGGCGATATAGACGCGGCCTGCCGTGACCGCCTCGCCGTCCACGCCCTCGCGGCAATCAAGCCCTGTAGATTGCGTGATATTCTCCGCCAGCAGCGCCGTGAAATGGGCGGGCATGTGCTGCGTGATGAAGACCGGCACGGATAGCGGCTTCATCCCCGCCAATATTTTCAGCAGCGCAACCGGCCCGCCGGTGGACGCACAAATGGCGAGGGCCGCAGGTGCGTAAAGTTGCAATTCCGTACGCGGCACAACCTTTGGTGGCGATGCGTCCGAAAAAAAAGGCGCCGGCGCTGCGGATTTGTCGCGCAGACGCCCGAGGATTTTCACGCGCTGCACCAAATCGTCGCGGAACGGCCCGGGATCGGAGAGGTCATGCACGTTCGGCTTGCCCAGGCAGTCGATCGCGCCCAGCGCAAGGCATTTGAGGGCGAGCGCCGCGTTTTCCCGCGTCTTGGTCGAGGCCACGATAACCGGCAGCGTCGGCTTTGCCGCCAGCAATAAGGGCAGCGCGGTCACGCCATCCATGACCGGCATCTCAAGGTCGAGGATAACGACATCGGGCGCGGCTTCGTCCAGTTCCTGCAGCGCGGCCTGACCGTTCGGCACAGCCGCCGTCACCTTTATGCCGGGATCTGTTTCGAGGAAACGCGTCAGGAAGCCGCGCACGATGCTTGAATCGTCGACCACCATCACGCGCACGGGACCGGAAATATTTTTCCCCGACCCTGCCATGACGTTACAGCACGCCGACCTGGCGGAATTTCGTCTTCAGGATATCGCGGTCAAACGGTTTCATGATGTATTCGTCGGCACCCGCCTCCAGCGCCTCCTGTATCTGGCCCATTTCGCTGTGAGTGCTGCAGAAGATGATTTTAATGTCCTCGCCGCCCGGAAATTCCCGCAGCGATTTCATGCAGTCAATGCCGTTCATGACAGGCATGTTCCAGTCGAGCAGCATGACATCGGGCATCTTGATTTTGCAGGCATCCAGCGCGAGCTGGCCGTTTTCCGCCTCGGCGCATTCAAAGCCGATTTCTTCCAGCAGCTTGCTCGCAAGCCGGCGCACGATGCTGCTGTCGTCCACGATCAGGCATGTTTTCATTTTGTCTCCGTGGCCGTTGTCGTCTCAAGGGGATCGCAGAGCTGCCCGATTATTCCCCTGACATCCAGCTGCGCCAGCAATTCGCCGCCGCTCTGCCAGACACCGGTGACGGCCTTGCGCCAGTTGGCGTCCAGTACCGTCGGCACGGGTGCCGCTTTTCCCTCCAACGACAATACCTCGCCGACGCTGTCTACCGCAAGGCAGTAGAGGTCTCCATTATGCTCGATCACCAGCGACATGCCCGCCGCATGGCGCGGCGCGTCCGGCAATTCCAGATAACGGCGCAGGCTGACAGCAAGCGCAATCCTCCCGTGCAGGTTCAGGACGCCGATTATGGCAGGCGCGGCACGCGGCACGGGGGTGAGTTTCTGCCCGCCGCGTATCACGTCATGCACCTCGAGCGCAGGCATGCCGCAAAGCTGGCCCGCAAGCCTAAAGGAGAGTATCTGGGCGGTCATGCACAAATCCTTCATGCGCGCGGCGGATCAGCGCGGGCGCATCCACCACATCGACCGCATGGCCATTGGCCAGCGCCTGGCCGAGCGAGCCGGAGCCGCTTTCCTGTTTTAATGCGACCTCGGGGAGCGCATCGACGACCCCGACCACACTGTCGAAAACCAGTCCTGCCTCCTCCCCGCCGTTGCGGATGACCAAGACCGGCTGCCGTTTTTTATTTCCCTCGACACCGTGCCACGCGATCAACGGCAAAAGTCCGTCGCGATAGGCGATGACGCGCCGACCGGCGATATCTTCCACCTGCGACATATCAAGACGCTCGATACGCGAGAGGTGCTCCAGCGGCACTGCGCGGTCGGCGCCGCTCCCGGCGCGGAACAGCAGGGCGGGGCGCAGATTACTTTTCAGCACGGGCATGTCGGCAGATTCCGGTTTCGGCACGGGCTCGATACCCGCGTCACGCGCGATGCCGGAAGGATCGAGGATCAGCACCACGCCCCCGTCGCCCAGCACCGCATTGCCGGAGAACAGGCGCAGGCGGCGCAGCGCAGGCGACAGCGGCTTCACGACGATTTCCTCCGCCGCCACGACTGCGTCGCAGATCACGCCGAAAACGCCGTTGCCGGCATGGAGGATAACAATGAAGGGGTTGAGCGACTTGGCCGCAAGCGTGTCCGCCCCGAAAACGGCTTGCAGCGACACCAGCGGCACCATCTGGCCGCGCAGGTCGAGGTATTTCGCGTTATTGATGCGCTGTATCTGGTGAACACCGCCCCGCCGCAGCGCAACCACCTCGCGCACGGTGTTGCGCGGGATCGCATAATGCTCGCCATCCGTCTTCACGACCAGCGCGGGGATGATGGCCAGCGTGAGCGGGATACGCATGGTCACGACCGCGCCCTTGCCCGCGACCGATGACAATTCGACCGTGCCGCCGATTTTCTCGATATTCGCGCGCACCACATCCATGCCGACACCGCGGCCGGAAAGCGAAGTGACTTCTGTCGATGTCGTAAAACCCGGCGCAAAAACCAGCTGCTGGATCTGCGCCGATGACAGGTTACGCGCGCGCGTTGCGGGGACAAGCCCGTTTTCGACCGCCCTCTGCAGGATCGCGGCCTCGTCCAGCCCCCGCCCGTCATCGGCGACATCGATAATCACCTGCCCGCCTTCATGCCGCGCGGAGAGGCGGATGACGCCTTCGGGCGGTTTTCCTTTCGTCACGCGCAGCGCCGGTTTTTCGATGCCGTGATCAGCGGCGTTGCGCAACAGATGAGTCAGCGGGTCGCGGATGAGTTCCAGCACCTGCCGGTCGACTTCGGTCGCGCCGCCCGCCATGTCGATGCGGATTTTTTTGCCGAGATCGATCGCTATATCGCGCACAAGGCGCGGCAGCTTGGTCCATAAATTTCCGACCGGCTGCATCCGCGCCTTCAACATGCTCTGCTGGAGCGCGGAGACGGTTTTGTCGAGCCGCTGCATCGGCTGCTTTGAATTGGGCGTCATATGCGGCAGCAGCTGGTTGCGTGCCAGCACCAACTCGCCCATCAGCGTCATCATGTCTTCCAGCGTTTCGACGCTGATGCGCAAGGATTTGGCGGAGACGTCGTCCATCGCGGCGCTGAAGGCGGTGACCGCCTCCGGCAGGCTTTTTTTCGATGCTGCTTCCATGTCGAGCAGCTCGATCAACGCCTTGTCTTCGCCGGGCGGCTCGGCCCCCGTCTCCGCGATGCCGCCGACGATGCCCTTGATGCGGTCGAGCGATTGCAAAATCAGCGATACGGAATCCGTCGTGACCGGCACCGTGCCGGCACGATACTGGCTCAGCACGCTTTCGGCGTGATGCGTGACGTTTTCAAGGCGCGGCAATCCCAAGAACCCGCAATTGCCCTTCACGGTATGCACAAGGCGAAAGATGCGCCCGATCAATTCGCCGTCATTGGGATTTTTTTCGAGCCGCACGAGGTCGAGGTCAAGCGCGTTCAGCTTTTCCGTGGTGTCGGTCAGGAATTCCTGCATCAGCTCGTCCATCGCGGGACAACCTCCTCGTACAGGTACAAGGATGGCGGATAAGCATTAAATTTCAATTATCCGGCGCATACCGCCGTATGCCAAATCAGGGTTTGATTTTAAAAACTGCGCGTGGCGGCGCGGCGACCGGCCTTTCGGTCTGCAGCCCCTGCTCCGCGATGTACTCGCGGAAGGCATGCAGCGTGACTGTGTTGGGGTCCTGTTCCTCGAACCGCGCCTTGATGCGCGCAGCCATGTCCGGCGTGAATTTTCCCTGCGCAAGATCGTAAGGCGTCTGTCTGGCATCGTTTTGAAGGGCGAAATTCGCGCCGTAGACAAGCATGACCTCCATGCTCTGCGCGTTGCCGGTACGGGCGACCATATGCGCGACAGTTTCGCCGCGCTTGTCTTTCTGGTTGATGGCGGCGCCTGTATGGAGCATCAAGACAATCACGTCCTGGTTGCCGGTCGCGGTTGCGAGCATCAGGGGCGTCTGGCCGCGCGCGTTCTGCTGCGAAAGGTCGGCACGCTGGATGAGGAATTTGATCTGATCGAAATCGGGCCGCTGCTTGCCGAATTCGGCGAGCAGTTCCTGTCCATATTGGGCGGCTTGCGGATCGGCGGCCATCGTTGAAAACCCGGTTAATGAGGCGTGACTACTATTCTACGGGAAGCTGAGATTATGTCAATCTTCCCTTGGCCTTCTGTTTTTTCACAATGTCCAATAACCGTTTATCATCTTAAACATAACACAATAATGCGTAAAACGCAATTATTGAATGATAACGGATTGATCTGCCTTGCGAATAATCTGCGGTTTTTTGATTACGCCGTGTGAAGCTGGAATTCGACGCGGCCGAATTCCGCCTGCGACGACCATGAAATTTTCAGGTCGAATAGCTGGGCGAATTTGCCGGTGATATAGGCATGCACCGAACGCGGATCGAGGTCATCCGCACTCGTCTCCCCGCGCAACGCGGCCTCGGCCCCTTCGCGGAAACCGGGGTTCTTGCCGGTGACGAGGATTTTCACGCCCTTGTTGCCTTCCAGCGAAGTCACGGAAATCTTGCCCTCGCCGTGGTTGCATTCTTCGGCCATGATCAGCAGGTTCAACAGCACCTTGAAAAACCCGCGCGGGGGCATGGAATATTTCACGCCCAGATCAGGTTCAAACTCGGCTTGAATGCGGCCGGATTTCAGAAGGTCGGAGAAAACTTCGCGGATATCCTTGAAGCCGACGTTTTTGTCGGTGCCCGCCGCGCCGTAGGACAGGCGGAAGGCTTTGAGGCGGATGGAGGCCTGCAATGCGCTGTCGGCGATCAGCTTCATCGCCTCGTCGCCCGCATCTTCGCCCAGTTCCTGCATCAGCTCGACGCCGTTGCTGATCGCGCCCACGGGGCTGACCAGATCGTGGCAAATGCGCGATGCAATCAGTTCCATCACGCGCGGGCTCAGCAGGACATCCATGATATTCCCCTTGGTTTTTAAAAAGTTAGAACGGCGACGCGATGCCGCTTTGCTTCAATTGGTCGATCAGCTGGTTTTTCAAGCGCTCCAGCCCTTCGGTGTTGAACCCTTCGGCGCGGATGGTGAGCGCGTCTTCGGTGTTCGACGGGCGCATCAGCCACCAGCCATCCGCCGTCATCACGCGCACGCCGTCGATATCGTTGATCTCGACGCCCTTGGCCGCTTCTTTTTTCAGGCGTTCCTTGATCTCCGGCGCAATCGCAAACTTGCGGTCGGCGGGAACGTGGAAGCGGATTTCCGGGGTGTTCTGCATCTTCGGCAGGTGGGCGGTCAGTTCCGCCAGTGACTTGCCCGAATGGCTGAGGATGTTCAGCAACCGCACGGCATCATAGATCGCATCGTCAAAGCCGTAATATTTATCGGCAAAGCAGATATGGCCCGCGAGTTCGCCAGCCAATGGCGAATTCAATTCGCGCATTTTCTGCTTGATGAGCGAATGGCCGGTGATCCACATCACGGGCTTGCCGCCGAGGCGCGCGATTTCGTCGAACAGCACGCGGCTGCATTTTACATCGGCGATGATATGCGCGCCGGGATGGGTTTTCAGCACTTCCTGCGCATAGACGGCAATCAGCAAATCCGCCCACAAAATGCTGCCATCGGCATCGACCGCGCCGATACGATCCGCGTCGCCGTCAAAACCGATGCCCACATCGGCCTTCACGTCCTTCACCAGCTTTTGCAGGTCGACGAGGTTTTTGGCGACTGTCGGGTCGGGATGGTGGTTGGGGAAAGTGCCGTCGATATCGTCGTAAATCAGCGTATGTTTGCCGGGGAGTTTCTTGACAAGGCGGCGCAAAATTTCGCCCGCCGCGCCGTTGCCGTTGTCCCAAGCCACGGTTAGGTCGCGGGGACCGTCGTAATCCTTCACCAGACGATCAACATAGGTATCCTGAATATCGATGGTGGTTGACGTCCCCTTGCCCGTTTCGAAATCACCCGCCGCGACCAGCTTGCCGAGGTCTTGAATCTGCACGCCGAAGAAGGACTGGTCCTTGAACGTCATCTTGATGCCGTTATACGACAGCGGGCTGTGGGAGCCGGTGATCTGGATCGCCGCATCTAGGCCGCGCGACTTCATCGTGAAATACGCCATCGGCGTGGGGCCAAGGCCGATTGCTTCCACGGTCAGGCCGCAATCGGTCAGACCGCGAATGGCGTGTTCGGCAAATTCGGGGGAGCTTTCGCGGCCGTCATAGCCGACCGCAATCGTCTTGCCACCCTGACGCTTCAGGATCGTGCCGAAACCGCGACCGATGAAGTAGCAGTCATCCGCCTTCAGCGTGTTCCCCACCGTGCCGCGAATGTCGTATTCGCGCAGGATGCTTTTGTCGAAGATATGGCTGGCGGCGAAGGTTTTGGCGGCGGTTTGCATGTTTATTTATTCCGGAAACTGATGAGGCAATAGTGTCATTAGTTTTATCCCAGCCCACCCTTCCTCGCAAGCAAACGCAAGGCTTACAGTTTTCATATTGCCAAGGTATATTATTTCACTATAGTGGAACCCTTAACCGGATTCTAATGGATGTCATGAAGCGTTTGCCCCGCGAAAAAATCAGCGAAGAATTCAACGCGTCGAAGCGCGAATTCGCCGCCTATGGCGAAAAATCGGGCTTCGATATCGCGCTGCAAAACATCAGCACCGCGATTGGCGAGCTGAAAGAATCCGGTATCGACGTCTCGCTGGAAATTTTCGGCGATGCGTCGGAACAGGCATTCGATTTGTTCCCCACCACCAGCGTCACCGTGCCGATCAGCGGCGTGTTGCGCATAGGCCCCATTAACCGCCTTTTTGCGCTGGCCACGAAATCGGACAGCAAGAACGCGCTCATCATCGGGCTCTCGAATTACGATATCCGCTTCAACGGGCCGGATGCGAAATTTGAAGACGGGCTGATTTCCGGCAAAGTGCGCAGCCTGACCTTCGATTTGAAAAAAGACCCTGACGCCTTGGTGAAATTCCAGCAGGAAATCATCAACCATGCCGCACGCAATGCCGTCGTGAATGACAATGACGCCGCGCAGGCTTTCGACAGCGCCACGACCTTACGCAAATCCGTCCTGCCCCGCCCGAAAACACCATGAGCGATTTTTCCGCCTATCTTGCGCCCGAAGGTTTTGTCCACGAATTGGTGGCGGAGCTGGGCGATGATGTGGAGGATGTGTTTGAACGCCTCGTCATCTCCAAAAAACCGGCACGCAAAGTTATCTGGGCGGAGAATAGCTGGCTGAACCCGCAATGGATTGAAATATCCTCCATCGGCGATGCCGCGAAAAAACTGAAAAGCCTGCAGCGCAACTGGTGGAATTACGGCTTCGATTTCCACCGCCGCAGCGGGCTGATTACCGAGAAGCTGCCGCATGTGGGCGGCAAGCCGTTGAAATTCGGCCAGCCGCTGATCACTGCGCCGCTGGGGTCGTGGACGCTGGTGAAGGAAAACCTGATCCTCGCCTCGCCTTCCTGTTCCGAACCCGTGCCGAATGGCGCGTATAAATTCGACGAAGACAAGGGCGAGCCGCCCAACCGCGCCTATCTGAAATTGTGGGAGGCGCTGACGCGCGCCGGACAAATGCCGAAAAACGGCGAGACCTGCATCGATTTCGGCTCCGCCCCCGGTGGCTGGACATGGGTGCTGCATTCACTGGGCGCGCATGTCATCAGCGTCGATAAAGCCCCCCTCGCCCCCAATATCGCGAAACTGCCGCGCGTGAAATATATCGAGCAAAGCGCCTTTTCGATCGCGCCCAAGGATATCGGGCCCGTCGATTGGCTGTTCTCCGACGTCATCTGCTATCCCGAACGCCTGATGCGCCTTGTGAACGACTGGCGCGAGGCGGGATTTGCGCGCAACTTTGTAACTACGATTAAATTACAAGGGGATACCGACTTCAAGGCCATCCAGCCCTTCCTTGACATCGAAGGGTCGTATGCTATCCATTTGTATCACAACAAGCATGAAATAACCTGGTTCAGTCTGGAGAAGCCCGCATGAGCTACAAAGGCGACGAGCACCTGAAATCCCTTCTCTCGGCATCCGGCGAAAAACGCACGGTCGAGGAAGTGAAGGAAACGCTGCGCGGCATCAACGCCGCCCCCGCCGACCTTGGCGAGCCGCAGCGCTGGGCGCGCCTGTTCACGACGAACGACAATGCGGAAACCGTGCAGCAGCTGGCCGCATTGAAAGAACACCTCGCCGCCAACCAGAACAATGTGAAGCAGGATAAACTCGCCGACCTGCGCGCCGAAATGGCGAAGCGCGGTGTCGATGGTTTCTATATCCCACGCGCCGATGAATTTCAGGGCGAATACGTGCCGGCACGCGCCGAGCGCCTCGCCTGGATCACGGAATTCACAGGCTCCGCCGGTTACGCAGTGGTGCTGAACGACAAGGCCGGTTTCTTCACCGATGGCCGCTACACGCTCCAATCCCGCGCGCAGGTGGATGACAAAGCATTCCAGATCTGCAACGTGTCGGAAAACCAACTGCCGATCCCGACCATGTCGCCCGTCGAATGGATTGAAAAGAATTTGCCCGCAGGCGCGCGCTTCGGCGTCGATCCCTGGGTGCATACGCCCAATGACCTGAAACGCATCAAGGACGCGGTCGAAAAGGCCGGCGGCACGCTGGTGCTGCTGCAGGACAACCCGCTGGACGCCGCATGGAAAGACCAGCCGCCCGCGCCACTCGCGCCCGTCGTGCCGCATCCGCTGCAATATGCAGGGAAATCGTCGGATGAAAAACGCGCCGACCTGTCAAAGACATTGGCGACCAAGGGCGCGGATGCGATTGCCGTCGCGCTGCCCGAAGAAATTGCATGGCTTCTCAACATCCGCGGCGGCGACGTGCCTTGCACGCCTTTCGCCCTTTCCTATGCTATCGCGCACAAGGACGGATCGGTGGACTGGTATATCGACAGCCGCAAGGTGACCGGGGAAACGAAAGCTTGGGTCGGTGCCGATGTGCGCCTGCATCCGCTGGAAGATTTCGCGGGCGGCATCGAGGCCTTGGCGAAACAGGGGAAGAAGGTCTGGGTCGATCCCGGTTCCTCCCCCGCCAAGGTCGAAGACATCATCAAGACGGCGGGCGGCGTGAGCATTGCCGAGAAAAGCCCGATCCAATTGATGAAGGCGAAAAAGAACGCGGTGGAAATTCAGGGCACGATTGACGCCCA
>JAQSWE010000296.1 GCA_029266795.1 Alphaproteobacteria bacterium
CCCTCAAGGAGGCTGATGGCCTGCTGGTCCTCCTGCTTGATCGGGTCGAGCACGTATTTCTGCAGGTCGGGAAAGAAAAACTTGTCGAGCCGTTCCCGGCTCATGCCGGCGGCGACGGTTTTATAGTCGGCGGCTGCGGCCTTGTCCGACAGGGGGTCATAGGCAGCGACGCCATGAAAACTGGCGGCCAAAGTCCTGACGGTTTTTTTCGGTACGTCGCTCATGTCCATGATCTCCATTACAGGTTTGGGCTTAGTTTATGTGAATTTGGTAAATTTTCCGTTACCCGCGTCCACACCGATCCAACGAAAAACGGCGGCCCGCAAAGGCCGCCGTTTTTGTTGGTCTAAAGGTATCGCTTAGAAGTGGTAAGCGACGCCCAGACGCAGGTTGTCTTCATCGGGATCGATGCCGCCTTCGGAGCCGTAGAACACGTGCGTATAGTCAAGGCGCAGGCCGAAATCGCCGTATGCCATGACTTCCGTGCCAAGGCCGAGTTCGAAGCCGTGGAAGTCTTCATCGCCCAGACCGCCGCCGGAAGCGTCGATGTCGAGGTGGCGATAGCCGAAGATACCATAGGGTTTCAGGCCGAGCGGCATTGCGTCATTAATCGCAACGAAGCCGGGACGGAAGCTGACGCCCCATTCATCGTCTTTTTCAAAGTTGAGCGCACCGGCATCGTCATCCGCGCTCGACCAGCCGTAATGGCCTTCGATCGCGGCGGTCATGCCCCAATCCTGATAGCGGCCCAGCCACTCGGTCAGCTCGAGGCCTGCGAACACACCCCAATCGAGGCCGTTCAGGTTGCCGTCAGCAGCAGCGGTTTCGGCATCGGTCCAGCCTGCGCCGCCGTAAGCGCCCATATAGAAGCCGCTGCCGTTATCGGTGTTTGCGGTTTCGGTTTGTGCCTGCGCGGGTGCTGCGCAGAGGAACATTGCGATGGCGGCTGTGCCCGCCAGGAGGGAGAGTTTCTTTTTCATTGTTGATACCTTCATGTTGGTTTTGACGTTACGAACCGCTTCGTCAACGAAGTATGAATCAATTCGTTCCGAAATAAAACCAGACTGAAGATGTTAGGCGGGGAGCGTGTCTTTCAGGTGACAGTTATTTCGCAACGCCGAGGGATTTGGCGATGGCCTGCGCCGTTTCCGGCGTCTGCGGCTGGGGGAACAGCTCGGGATGCGCAACCTGCTGATAGGCGCCAAAGCCAGCGGCTGCGACAAAGGCGGTGACGAGGGCGGCGCTGCGGAATTTTTTGAAGGACATATTTATTCCCCTTTTTCTTGCTTGTTATTTGGATGTCACGTTTACATAAATTGCAATCACAAGTCAAGCATAAAACCGCAAAAAATTTACCTAAATCATTGATAAATAATAGAATTATTTTCGGAACATTTTACGCCGTAATGCATTGGTTGTGCGAAGACCGGCGGAGGAGAATCATGATTAGAATTTCGCCCGCACCCCCGCTGCCGTATACCCCCGGCGCTCCATTGAAATACCGCCGCGCCGATATTGCGCCTGCGGAAGACATGGATGATGTCGAAAGCAAATCCGATATGGATCGTTATGAAGACGGTGAGTTACCGTCTTCCGTTCCGCTGCCGAGTGGCAACCGCAGACTCGATACATGGGTATAATTTCCTGCCCTTGACGCGCAAGGAAATTGCCCAATATCGTTTTTATGACCTCATTCGACAGTACCATTCACAGTACGCCTCAAGGCAATTGGGGCCGTAAATATGCGCCGCCGCGCCCGACGGTTGTGCTGACCCTGGATCAGAACGGACATCCTGAAATAAGTGACGCGCGTAGCCGCGGGGGCTTTTATCCCTACCTGCAAAAAGGCGGCGTGATGTTTTCTTCGCCAAAGGGGATACTGATCGACGTTTCCGCTTAAATGTTATTTCTTCTTCGGCGATTTGACATTCTCGACGGGGGATTTCGTCTGGCTGGCGCGAAAGCTATTCAGCTCCGCATAAAGCCACGGCCCCAGTTCCTGCTTCTTGCCGCCGGCCAGCACTACATAATAGGGCTTGTTGGTGATCGAGCTGCGCGACGCGACGTAATCGATGAACTCCTCCGCCGTCGTCAGGCGCTCGCGCGCGTAATTCAGTTTGGTTTCCATGTGGCTGGCGGCATCATCCGCGTTATAGGATTTGCCGTTGCGGATATATTGCAGGCCGGATTCACGCACAAACTGGATTAAATGGGTGATCGCCAGCCTTTCCTGCGCGTTGGGTGCGGCATGGGCGCGGAACGGCAGGAACGTCATAAAGGCACAGGCGAATAGCAGGACGGCAAGCTTCATTTCTTCTCGTCTCCGTTGAACTTCCTCATCACCCCTAACGTCGGAGAGACGCTGTCGGTTTCACGCATGCGCATATAGGCCTGTGCGCAGGTCTGCTGGCGCACGCCGGTTTGTTCTGCATATTGCTCGCATACGATCGCGGAAGCGCAGCCCAGCAAGTCCCAGTCGATGCGCTCGGCATAGGCGGGGTCGTGCGGGCGGGCGTTGATGTAAGCGGCAACATCCTCGGCCTCGGCAAGTTCGGCCAGCTGCTTGCCGCAGACCTGCAGCACCGCGTCATATTTTTGCGCCGTTTCGGAGATGATCACGCGGTCGCCCGCCAGCCGCAGCGTGTCGAGGAAGCGGGTGGGAAAGGCAAAGCTGGCGCGGCAGAGCGCGCTATCGCATGTCCGGTTGACAGCGCAGAGATGCCACATATCGCGGCGGGTGCTGAGGTATTTATAAAGTCCCTGCTGCGCCTTCTCCGCCTCCGGCTGCATTTT
>JAQSWE010000297.1 GCA_029266795.1 Alphaproteobacteria bacterium
ATCGGCGCGAATTTCGGGGATGAAGGCAAAGGCCTGATGACCGATTACCATGCCGCGAAATCCGATTCCGTCGTCGTGCGCTTCAACGGCGGCGCACAGGCGGGGCATACCGTCGTGACGCCGGATGGCAAGCGCCACGTCTTCAGCCATATCGGCAGCGGCAGCTTCGCGGGCGCGGATACTTTCCTCAGCCGTTATTTCGTCTGCAACCCGCTGCTGTTCCGCAAGGAATGGGATGTGCTGTCTCCCAAATGCAGCGTACCGCAAATCCATATCGAGGCTGCTGCGATTGTTACCACGCCCTACGATATGATGATCAACCAGATCGCCGAAGATTTGCGCGGCAATAGCCGACATGGCAGCTGCGGCATGGGTTTCGGCGAAACGATCGAGCGCTGCCAGCACGCCCCCCTCGCCCTGTCTTATGCCGATCTCAACGACGCCGCACGCTTGCGTGCAAAACTCATAAAAATCCAGAAAGAATGGCTGCCGCAGCGTCTCGCCGCGCTCGGCTTCGCCGACCTGCCCGATAAATGGCGGGAGCGCGTCGCGTCGGAGGGCATCCTCGATAAGTTCATCGAGGATACGGCATTTTTCCTCCAAACAACCACAGCCGCCAGCATCGCCTTTCTGAAAGAAACAGCGAAGCATATCGTATTCGAGGGGGCGCAGGGCTTGATGCTCGACCAGACGCGCGGCATTTTCCCGCATGTCACGCGCTCCAACACCGGCCTGAAAAACGTGCTGCCGCTCGCGCGGGAGGCCGGCATCGGCCAGCTGGATGTTACCTACGCCACCCGTGCCTACCTGACGCGTCACGGCGCAGGGCCGCTGGAGAACGAGGAAAAAGATCCGCCCGCGCAAGGCATCAAGGACGATACGAATGTCCTGAACGACTGGCAGGGCAATCTGCGCTACGCGCTGCTGGAGGTGGAGACGCTGGCAACATTCATGCGCGACGACCTGTCGGATGCTGGCAGCGATATAAAAATTAATCCCGGCCTTGCCGTCACCTGCATCGACCAGATGGATGAATTGGTGACCTATGCCGATCGCGGCAGCGTCACGACGGGGCGCATGGCGGGTTATCTGGACCTGCTGAAAAAGCGTACAGGTGTAAAGACTCTGCTGGAAAGCCGTGGCCCCACGCGCGAAACAGTTACGGTTTTGGCAGCGTAAAGAAGAACGTCGCGCCCTGCCCCTCTTCCGATTCCAGCCACATCTTCCCGCCATGCAGCTCGACGATGCGGCGGCTGGCGGCAAGGCCGAGGCCGCTGCCCTCGATCTCGTCGCGCGAATGCAGGCGTTTCAGCGGCTCAAACACTTGCGCATGGAATTCCGGCGCGATGCCGATGCCGTTATCCTGCACCGACAGCAGGTATTCGTTTTCAAGCGTGGCGACCGATATGCCGATCACGGGCGGCGCGGCGCTTTTGTACCGTATCGCGTTTTCGATCAGGTTCTGCAGCAACTGGCGCAGGCGGCTGGCATGGCCCGTGACTTTCGGCAGGTCGTTCGCAACGACATAAGCCTTTGATTCCTCGATCGTGTCCTGCAGGTTATCGATGACTTCGTGATATATGGCGTTGAGGTCGACAGTGGTTTTCTCGTCGCGCGGCTCGGCGGCCTCGGCATAGGCCAGCAGGTCCTCGACCAGCGCGGTGGCGCGGCGGGCATTGACGACAAGACGGTTGGTGAACTTCACCCCGTTCTCGCCAAGCTGCTCCGCATACATTTCGCGCAGCATGTCGCTATAGGTGACGATATGGCGCAGCGGGGCTTTCAGGTCGTGCGACACCGCATGGCCAAATTCGGATAACGCCTGATTCGATTCGCGCAAGGCGCGAATCGTGTCAGTGTCGCCATCGGATAGAGGGGGCTGCCCTGCGGGGGGAGTATCTGTCGTCATTTTCCGGCCTTTCATCGCATTTTATGTACAGCTACATCATGCGCCTTATCGTTCAAACTTAGCCGTCTGCGTAAAAGTTCCGTCACTCGATGCAATTCGCAATTTTCATTCATATTGCCTAAATTTTGCGAGACATTTGAAAATGATGCGTTGGAAAATTCAGCATGGGTTAACCGCCCTTGTGCTAGCCTGAACCTATATAACGTGCATATTTTCATGACCGGTGTTTTTACTGCGCAGTGAGGATAAAGACGATGCGGCCATTTGACGATACGCCACAGGCCGCGGGGTTCGTGTCACCGATATCCGACACCGCAAGACCGGTTGCGGTGGTAGATGACAATCTGGATGACAAGGAATTCCTGCGCGATGAAATCGGCTTCCTGTTCGGGGAAGCGCCGATCATTACCTTTTTCAGCGGCAACGCGCTGATCACCTATTTGCAAGGCCACCCGCGCGAACAGGATTTGCCGCGCATGATCCTTTTGGACCTGCATATGACGGGGCTCGACGGGCTGAGGACGCTGGAATTTCTGCGGCGCGAACCGAAGTTTGCCGCCATTCCTGTGGTCGTCGTCTCCGGCACGCAAGACAAGGCCAAGGTGCGCGCCGCGCTCGCCGCCGGCGCGCAGGCCTTCCTGCCCAAGCCTGTCTCGCGCCGCGATTTCATGGATATTTTGCATGGCCGCACACCTGCTTTCACCGAGACGAGGATATAAAAAATGGGGGACATGAAGATGAGAGAAGAGCATGACATCCGAAAGGGCAGCGAAGAAAAAGAAATGGGCGCCGCCGATCATTGCCGCGTTTTCCTGGTCGAGGATGAAGAAGACGACCGGAATTACGGCAAGAGGGAACTTGAAAACAGCGG